>JALQSZ010000120.1 GCA_023264135.1 Acidimicrobiales bacterium | reverse complement strand
GTGGCGCGGAGGCACTGGTGGATTGCCCCGTGCTCGCTGTCGACGGGAACAAGTTCTGCCCCCCGGGTGCGACGCGCGATCTGCACGACTGGCCCGGCAGCGATGAGCGATTCTTTGTTCGCGAGCGCGAGTCGTCGTCCTGCTTCGAGCGTTGCCAATGTGACCGACAGCCCGGCGAATCCAACGACGCCATTGACCACGACATCGGCGTCGAGCGCGAGGCTCGCCATCGCGTCGTCGCCACCGCGAACTTCGATGCCCGGAAGTTCCGCGGCAATCGCTCGAGCAGCTTCGGTGTCACTCACGGCAACCACCGAAGGTCGATATCGGCGAGCTTGCTCGATGAGCACCTCGGGCTGACGACCGGTTGCCCCGATCGCAGTGAGTTCAAACCGCTCTGGCTCTGCGTCGATTACGTCGAGGGCCTGCGTGCCGATCGAGCCGGTAGAGCCGGCGAGGGCGACACGGGTCAATGACATGCAGTTGAGCCTACCGAGAGCAGATCCGAACTTCCCCGCGGGATCAGCCCAATCCGAGAATTCGCACCACGTAATAGGTGGTGGGAAGCACGAACAGCAGTGCGTCGAATCGGTCGAGCAGGCCACCGTGTTCGGGAAGCAATGAGCCCATGTCCTTGAGGCCGAGATCTCGCTTGAACATCGATTCGGCAAGATCGCCAAGTGGGGCGACGATCGCGAGGATCACTGCCAACACAAGTGCTTTGCCCGCACCAAGGGAACTCACACCAAGCACGACAACAAAGACGAAGACGGCGAAGACGGTCGACGCCATACCGCCCACCAATCCTTCGACCGTTTTGTTGGGCGAGATTGCGCTGAGCGGACTACGACCCATCGCGCGCCCGAAGAAGAAACCACCAACGTCAGTTGCGACCGCAGCAACTACCGCAACGAGCAGAACGCTCACGCCCTGACTCGGAATGTCGACGATCAGCGCGGCATAGCTACCCAAGACGCCAACCCACACCACACCAATAAGGGTGACGCCGAGGTTCGCAGTGGGTCGAGCACGACCGCTTGCGCTACTCAGATACCAAACGATTCCGAAGACAAAGGTGAGGAAGATGATCGCGGGAATCGCAGATTCACCTTTCCAGTAACACGCGAGCGGCAACGCGGCGACAGCGGCGAGTCCGAGCAATGTTGCCGGACGGAAACCGCTCTTTTGCATGGCGCCGAAATACTCAAAGCCGGCTGCGACAAGCACCACCTCAATCAACAGAAGTGTCGGTGCCGGACCGGCCTTAAACAACAGTGCGGCAACGATCGCCATACCGATGCCGACAGCGGCGGCCATCGGCACGTTGCGTGATTTCGCGCCAGTAGATGCCGCGCCGTCGTCTTCTGCTTTACGCGGACGCTCGGCACGAGCTGCAGACGGAGGTGGAGGCAGCGGTGCATCGGCCACGGGCCCGACAAGATCGGGCGGAAGAAGAATCGCCGAAAGCGGATCGGCTTGTTCTCGCGAAGCACGAGCTGCACGACCACGACGCGCCCCACGACGACGTGTTTGCGGATCAAGTTCGACATCGTCGAAGTTCAGGTACGCCTCATCGGAAATGCGCTCGTCGGTGTCGAGCGCACCAAGACGTTCCACAACCTGTTCCTCGGGTTCACTCGCCGCTAAGTCGGCAAGGAGATCGCCATGATCTGAAGTGTCGTGTTCACTGCGCCAGCGAGGAGTGTCGGCCATCGATGCCCGATCCTCGTCTGATGCGTTGTCACCGATCACAACAGCGGGCACCTGGCCCGTTGCCGGTTCGGTCCAGTGCGGCATTTCGTGTTCGCCAGTTGGAGGACCAACGTTCATGACCGGCGGCGGAGGCGGCGGAAGGTCGCGTTCAGGAAGTCGAGTGGCGACATCGGGACGACTCGAAACTTCAGCGATTTCTTCGGCGGTGATGATCCGAACTTCTTCGGGATCACCAGGTGCTCGCGGTTCGCGGGACAAATCGTCGGAAGCCATCAGTCCTCCATCAACTCGGTTTCTTTGACACCCAACGCATCGCCGATTTCGGCTTCATGCGAATGGATGATTTTGTCGAGTTCCTTTTCGGCGCGTTCAAGTTCGTCTTTTGAAAGGTCGCCGTCTTTTTCAAGTGCTTCAAGATCTTGGCGAGTCGAACGTCGCTGATTACGCAGCGCGATCTTGCCTTCCTCGGCCATGTTCTTGACGACCTTCACCAGTTCCTTTCGACGCTCGCCAGTAAGGGGCGGGAACGTGAGCCGAATCGAAACACCGTCGTTGCTTGGATTCAGACCGAGGTCGGATTGCTGCAGCGCTTTTTCGATCGCGCCGATCGCGCCTTTGTCGTAGGGCGTAATAAGCAACTGACGCGCTTCGGGAACGTTGAAGCCCGCGATTTGTTGCAACGGCACTTCAGAGCCGTAGTAGTCGACCGGAATCTTCTCGACGAGCGCGGGAGCGGCACGACCAGTGCGAATCGACGAGAAGTCGGCGCGCGTATGCGCAACGACCTTCTTCATTTTTTCGACGGTTTCCGCAAGCAGCAGATCAGCCATCTCAGATGTCATCGGAACACTCCAGGAGAAATCGACGAAAGCGACGGGGTCTCCAGCGACCGCCTCAACGGACGAGGGTACCGACCGAACCGCCCTCGAGCAGCGAACGGACATTGCCTTCGCCGGTCAGATCGAACATAACGATGGGCAGGTTGTTGTCCATGCACAGCGTGATTGCCGTGGAATCCATGGCCCGAAGCCCTTGATTCAACACATCGAGGTAGGTGACTTCCTCAAGTTTCGTGGCGTCGGGATTCGTGCGGGGATCGTCGGTGTAAATGCCATCAGTCCCCGAATGGGTGCCCTTGAGAAGCACACCAGCTTCGATTTCCACCGCACGCAATGCAGCAGTCGTATCGGTGGTGAAGAACGGATTACCCGTGCCGCCGGCAAAAATCACGACACGACCCTTTTCAAGGTGTCGAACGGCGCGTCGGCGGATGTACGGCTCGGCAACTTGCGCCATTTGAATCGCAGATTGCACTCGAGTGGGCTGACCCAACTGTTCGAGTGTGTCTTGCAATGCAAGTGCGTTGATGACGGTTGCGAGCATGCCCATGTAATCGGCTTGCGCACGATCCATGCCGGCACCCGCACCTGCCATCCCGCGCCAGATGTTTCCGCCACCGACAACGATGGCGATCTGGACGTCGGGATGGTCAGCGCGAACGTCGACAATGTCTTTCGCGATGCGTTGCACCACATGACCGTCGATGCCATACCCGGCATCGCCAGCGAATGCTTCGCCGGAAACCTTCAGCAGAACCCGCGACCAGCGGGCGGTCGCGGAGGCCATCAGGCTCCGATGAATACCTGAGCGAAACGGACGAGCGTTGCGCCTGCAAGCAGATCGGTGATCGACTTCTTTTCGTCACGCACGAACTGTTGCTCGAGGAGGCACACGTCCTTGAAGAAACCGTTGATGCGTCCTTCGACGATCTTCGGCCAGGCCGCTTCAGGCTTTCCTTCTGCTTTCGTGATGTCGAGGAGCGCCTGACGCTCACGTTCAACATCTTCCGCCGGAACTTCGTCGCGGTTGAGGTAGGCAGGCTTCGAGAACGCGATGTGCACTGCGAGATCATGCGCAATCTCTTTGTTGCCACCTTCGAGTTCGACAAGAACGGCGTTCACTCCACGGCCGTCCTGCAGATGCAGGTACGAATCGAGAATGTTGTCGCCCGCTGCTTCGAATCGGACAACTGTGCCGAGTTCGATGTTTTCCTTCTTGGCGATCTTGAGTGCATCGAGTTCGTCGTTCATTTCCGAAAGAGCGTCGGCACCCTTGGCGACAACGAGTTCGGTCATGTCTTGAACCAGCGAAATGAAGTCCGAAGCCTTAGCGGAGAAGTCGGTCTCGCTCTTGAGCTGCACGATTGCACCAACGGAGCCGTCGACGACGACACACACGGAACCCTGTGCATTTTCGCGATCGCCGAGCTTGGCGACCTTGGCAAGACCCTTCTCGCGCAGCCACTGCTTTGCTGCTTCGAAGTCGCCATCGTTTTCGGTGAGCGCCTTCTTGGCGTCCATCATTCCGGCGCCAGTGATCTGACGAAGGTTCTGGACGTCCTTGGCGGTGAATTCAGCCATTGGTTTTCAGGACTCCTGCGTGGTTTCGTTTGCGGGATCGGTCTGCGTGATTGCTTCTTCTGCAGTCGCGCGCTCGGCAGCAATTCGTGCTTCGCGTGCAGCAGCAGCTTCAGCGGCCTGACGGCGAGCGTCGGCCTGCGCAGCTTCGTGTGCAGCTTCTTCTTCGGGCGTGCGCTCAATGACCGCAGGGCCTTCAGGAGCAACGGCGCCACGCTTACGTGAAGCGATGAAGCGACCTTCTTCAACGGCATCGGCGATCACGCGAGCCATGAGGTTCGCGGAACGGATGGCGTCGTCGTTGCCCGGGATCACGTAGGTGATGATGTCGGGATCACAGTTGGTGTCGACAACAGCAACAATCGGGAGACCAAGCTTGTTCGCTTCGGTCACCGCGATGTCTTCCTTCTTGGTGTCGAGCACGAAGATGGCGCTGGGAAGGCGTTCCATATTGCGGATACCGCCGAGGTTGCGCTCGAGCTTCTCGAGTTCACGGCTAATGAGAAGCGCTTCCTTCTTCGGCATTGCTTCGAACTCACCGGTGTCGCGCATGCGCTGGTAGTCCTTCATCTTCGCAACGCGCTTGGACATGGTCTGGAAGTTGGTGAGCATGCCGCCGAGCCAACGCTCGTTCACGTAGGGCATGCCGCAGCGCTCGGCGAAACTACGTACCGGATCCTGGGCTTGCTTCTTGGTGCCCACGAAAAGGATCGTGCCGCCGTCGGCCACGAGATCACGCACAAAGCTGTACGCGGTTTCGATGCGGCCGAGCGTCTGCTCGAGATCGATGATGTAAATGCCATTGCGCTCGCCGTGAATGAATCGCTTCATCTTCGGGTTCCAGCGGCGGGTCTGATGACCGAAATGCACGCCGGAATCGAGCAGTTGGCGCATGGTGACAACTGGTGCCATGAGGGTGTTCCTTCCCATCGGTTCGGAGGATCGCAGGCCCGTGCTGGCGTCTTCCCGGGTGGGAGACGACCGTGGGGTGCACGGCTGCGGGTTGTGTAGAGGTATGTCGATCGGGTGATCAACATGCCCGACGGTCGTCGGGCCGGGTTCCGAGTGTATGGGAGGGCCGGAAAATCGGCCAACTGACCGTGCAGAGGGTCAATCGGCCGGTGGAATCGGCAGCACACCGGCGGCCACGGCGGCGCCTGCCCCGGCCACCGATTCGCCGTACCGGATCGACTCCGCAGT
>JALQSZ010000011.1 GCA_023264135.1 Acidimicrobiales bacterium | reverse complement strand
CGGAAGAAAAACACCGCAAGAACACACACTCCTTCGATGGCCATGAGTGGCCCCACGAGAAATGAAATCATCCGGGTGTGTTTTTGCTCATATGCAACGAATGCATCGTCGGGGATGGCGCGCATCAACGGATAGTGGACAAGTTGGATTGTCCAGATCACGCCAAACATCCCGACTGATCCCACGACCTGCGCAATCAGCACAGCAGACGCGATCGAATCCTTCACGAGACGATCTCAAGCGCAGCCGGCATCTGCTCAGCCTTGCGCAGTTGTGGCCTCGGTGTCGGGTTCGGGAGGGGAAGACGTCGCTCATCGTCACCACATGGCAGGATTCGACCATGACTGAGTTCAACTATCCGCAACCCGCTCCCATCGGCGATTGGAATCGTCTCCTCGAAGGTCGCGTTGCGATCGTCACGGGTGGCGGAACGGGAATCGGCGGCTCGATTTCACGCCTGTTTGCACAACACGGAGCGATCGTTGAGATCATTGACATCGATCCAACGGTTGCCAATGACGCCGTCACCGATATCACCGCCAATGGTGGAGTAGCGCGAGCTCATATCGCCGATTGTCGAGACTGGGAGCAGCTTCAATCCGTCGCGGCGACGATTCTCTCTGATCACCCGCATGTGCAGGTACTGGTGAACAACGTGGGCGACTTCCGGCCACTTGAACGATTTCGGAAATCCTCGCCGGAGTCGTGGAAGGCGATGTACGACATCAACTTCTTCGCCATGGTGGCGTCAACCAAAACGTTCATTGAGTCGATGATCGCCGGCGGCGGGGGTTCAATCGTCAATGTGCACTCTGTCGAAGGAATGCGCGGGTATCCCGGTGATCCGATTTACGGAGCGATGAAAGCGGCAAGTGCAAAATTCAGCACGGACCTCGCGCTCTCGATGGGCCGCAATGGGATTCGGGTGAATGGCATTGGCCCGGATCTCACACAAACGCCCCAGGTCGACTACATCTCGACTGCTGTTGGCTACGAACACCTGTGGGAAGCATGGGCGCCAGTGGGCCGACTCGGTTGGCCTGAGGATCAGGCCCGAGTGGCGCTGTTCCTCGCCTCTGACCTCTCGGCCTACGTGACCGGCCACAACATCCCCGTCGACGGTGGCACCAAGGCCGGAGCCGGTTGGTTCTTTTCGCCGACTGAAGAGCGGTTCACGAATCGCCCGAAGGGGCTTTGATCACTCGAAGCTCACGGGTTAGCTCACTCTCCGACTCCACACGAGCCCTCTTGTGTCACCTATGATTCAGTCAACAGAACGCGCCCCTCGGCGTCCGTCGCACTCGCGTTGAGTGCACTCACCACAGGAGACACCATGCTCGGACCGGACGATCACTACATCGTCATCTCGGCCGACACCCACGCGGGTGGAAGCCACGCTCAGTACCGGGAATTCCTTGACCCGAAGTACCGCGACGACTTCGACGCATGGCGCGAGAAGTACAAGAACCCGTTCAAGGATTTGAAGGACACTGACCTTCGAATTCGTAACTGGGACGACGATCGTCGTGACGGCGACATGTTCGCCGATGGCACCATTGCTGAGGTCATCTACCCAAACACCGTTCCGCCGTTCTTCCCGAACTTCGTGTTGTTCGCGCAGCCGCCAACGCCTGACGAGTACGAACACCGTCATGCCGGTGTGCAGGCACACAACCGTTGGATGGCCGACTACTGCAGCCGTGCGCCTGAACGACGCGCTGGTATTGGTCAGATCTTCTTGAACGACATCGACGATGCAATCGCCGATGCACTTTGGTGCAAGGAGAATGGTCTTCGTGGTGGCGTTCTTATCGGCGCCGTTCCGCCGACCGCCGATTGGATCAAGCCGCTGTATCACCCGGATTACGACGAACTGTGGGCCGCGTGTGCCGAAAACGGAATCCCCGTCAACGCACATAGCGGAACCGGTGGCCCGAAGTACCACCCCGCACCGGCCATGCCGCTCGTGCATTTCATCGAGATTCCGTATTACTCACAGCGTCCGCTTGTGCACATGATTCTTGCCGGCGTCTTCGAGCGTCATCCCAAGCTCAAGTTCGCGCTCACCGAAACCGGTTGTGCGTGGATCCCGCCGTTGCTTGATTCCATGGACAGCCTTCTCAACGGCATGCGCGGCAACAAGGTTGGCGAAATGCGTTTCGAAGGCGAAACCGTTCCTCCCCGTTCGGCTACCGAATACTTCGAGCAGAGCTGCTGGGTTGGAATTTCTCAGCCGACGCCTGCAGACATCACCGCCGGTATCGAAGTTCTTGGTATCGACAAGATGATGTGGGGCAATGACTACCCGCACGAAGAAGGAACGCACCCGTTCACCCGTGAGCATCTTCGTCAGGTGCTCGGTCACCTTGAGCCTGCACAGGTTCAGCAGATTCTTGCTGGCAATGCTGCAGAGTTCTATGGCTTCGACCTCGCTGCGTTGCAGCCGTTTGCCGATAAGTACGGCCCCACGGTTGCCGAGATTGCCGAACCGCTTACCTCGCTTCCCGAAGGTGCGAACCAGGCGCTTGAGCGCTCGGCCGCCCAGCTTTCGAAAGCCGGCTGATCCGGTTCCTCCAACGAACTGCAGTACGCGAGAAGGCCCCGGATCGCTCCGGGGCCTTCATCGTTTTCCGAGTGCGGTGCGAAACCGCGACTCGTTTTAGTTGTTGTTCTGATTCGAGTTCTGCTGGTCCTGATTGTCGTTGTCGCCGCAGTCGTCGTTCTTCGGCTTCGACGGCCAGGTGCAAACGTCGACATAGGTGGTGCCGTTGCCGCCACCAGCGGACACGACGAGGTACTCGGAGCCCTTCGTGGCGGTAAGGCCACTTCCGCCCCAACGTCCGCCGCCACCGCCGCCGGAACTTACGACGGACCAACCTGCAGCCTTGACGGCCGTTTCATAGGAACCAGCGATGCTGCTTCCGGCTGCCGAGGTGGTGTAGGTGGTCATCGTTCCGCCGTCGCTCAGCGACTTGGTTCCCGACTTGGTGATTCCGGCGATTGTCGGAACAGTCGAAGATGCAGCGGTGGTGGTTGATCCCGATGCCGCAGCAGTTGTGGATGATGATGCTTTCGCGGTCGTCGTGGAGGACGAGTCGCTCTTCTTGCTACTTGAACATGCAGTGAAAAGCAGACCGACGCATACGACGCCGGCAGCCAGGGTGACGCGCTTCTTCATGGGTTCTCCAGTTGTTGTAAGTAAACGTTTACGCAAAGAGATTTGTGATGAGCGTGAGCGCGCTCAGGATGAACATCGCGGCGGCCGGAATTGTTTCGGCGCCGGAGTCGCCGAGCTTGGCGTGGGCGCGAATCGCGAGAATGAAATAGATCACGAGACCGAGCGATGCCAACACGGCGATTGGCCCGAACACGAGGCCGACGAGCAGCCCAAGAGCTCCGAGGATTTTCACGAGGCCGAGAGTGCGAACGAAGTTGGGGCGCTTGCCCAAGCGTTCAACAAGGTCGAGAACTTTTTGGGGCATGGTGAAGTCGTACGCACCGCTGGCAAGCATGACGAGCGCGGTGATGACCGAGAAGAAGACTGCTGCACTACTCATGGTTTGAGACGCTATTCGGCGCACTGGGCCGGTTCGGGGATGCCGCGACCCTGATTTGGGTGTTTGGGCACTAGCGTTTGGGTCATGACTGCGTACGAACCAAGTCCTTGGGAACCGATTGCCGACCATGTGGAGCGCTATCTCGCGACCAACGGTGAAGACGGATTCCTTTGGGAGGGCGGCGAAATCATCATCCTGACCACGACCGGTGCGAAGTCAGGCAAAGAGCGACGGACACCGCTGATTCGGGTCACCGATGGTGAGCGGTATTTCTGCGTCGCCTCAATGGGTGGTGCGCCGAACAATCCTCAGTGGTTCCACAACATGGTCGCCCATCCGAACGTCACGATCCAAGATCGCGCCGAGGTGCACGAACTTGTGGCTCGGGTTGCGACCGCTGAAGAAAAGGCCACTTACTGGCCAATCGCAACTGCCGCCTGGCCCGCTTACGACGACTATCAAGCAGCGACCGACCGGGATATCCCGTTGGTGATCTGCGAGAAGGCCTAACCGGTCAGTTCTCCATGACAGCGGAGCACTCTTCCTCTGCTGATCACGTCCACGACTCTTCGTGTGCGACAAAACGACCCTGGTGGACAACATCCTTTGCGGTTGCGATGGCCCCGTTGCGTTGGATCGTTGTTGGGTGCGTTGGTTTGGCGGTTGTCGGAATGGTGCTTCCGTTTTCGCCAATTCCTCCGTGTCCGCTGCTGACTGTTACCGGAGTGCCGTGTCCGCTGTGCGGAATGACCCGGTCAGCTCGATCGTTGTTCCGCTTCGATCTTTCGGCAGCACTTCGATATCAGCCATTTGGTGTCGCTGCATGTGTTGGTGGCGCAGTAATTCTGGCGATGTGGGCATTTCCAAAAACACGTGCGATGAACTCGATACGCGTTCCTGCTGCTCTTGTCATCGGACTCTTTGCAGCGTCCTGGATTTGGAATATCGCGTTTAATCCAACATTTGCTTGAGTCGTCGTTCAGATTGAGTCGGAAAACGAGAAACGCCCCGGCGAACCGGGGCGTTTCTGCAACAGCGTGGGGTGAATCAGGCAGCGACTGCGCCCTGTGATTCCCACAGTTCATTGGTGGCGTTCTGCACGAGAACAACCCAAACGATCCAGCCCACGAAGGGGAGAAGGACCCAAAGTCCGTAGATCGCGTTGACGCGCTCTTCGAGACCGGCACGCTTGCGGGATTCACCGATCTGCCACGGCAGAAGGAAAATCACGACGATGGCGCAGAAAATCGAGAGAAGAAGTCCAACGATACCGGTGACACCTTCATCATCGAACTTGTTGGTTTCTTCGAACATGGCGTAATGCCAGTAGATGGCATAGATGCCAAATGTGATGATGCTGAGCAAGATCACAACCCACGGATTGCGAATTTTGCCGATCGGTCGCATGGACCCCCCCCTTTGGGATAGTGGTGGCATCGGGAATGCCGCAGGTCTCATCGTAGAGTTTTGACGAACACAAAAACGGGATTGTCTAAAAATTCACTCGCCAGCCTTCATGAGTTCAACCCGGACCCCATCGGGATCGGCGAGGAAGACCAGTTCCACCGACATTGGGCCTTCGCCGATTTTGGTACGGGTTCGCTCAATAACCGTGCCTCCGCACTCAACAAGGCGGGTGATTTCGGCATCGAGATCATCGACATACACCGCGAAATGGGTGAATCCGAGCTGATTCCGGGACATCGATGGAGCGCCATGCGTTCCTGGCGTGCGGTAGTGAAGTAACTCGAATTCGAATCCGTCGCGTTTGATGAAGTGGGCGGTGAAGTCGACTTCGCCACCGATCTCGAGCGCATTCGACCATTCGCCACCTACCGGGGGAACCATGGTGGTCTCGAAACCCATACCGTCGCACCAGAAGCGAAGGGACTTCTCAAGGTCGCTGACACAGATGCCGATGTGATGCGGATAGATGGCCATTGTTCCCCCGATGTTTGTGTGCCGATTTGGCGTGCGCGTGAGTGTAGGTCTGCGAAAGAGGCGCCAGCTGAGGTCTCGGGCGTGGACAACAGTGCGTCGGACTAGGTTGCCCACCGGGGGTACATCTGATGTTCGATCCATTGTCTGCGCCGTTCGATGATCCTGGTTTCGCCGACCTTCGCGATCGATGTCCTGTTTCGAAAACGGAAATGGGGGCGTGGTATTTCGCTCGGTACGAAGATTCAGTCGCGGGAGCAAAAGATGTCGACCGGTTCATCGCAAGTTTCCGTGAACCTGGGGTAGTTGTTCCCGACGAAGAACAACTTGTGAGCGAGATCCCTGAGCCCCGGCACGGACAAATTCGACGGATCATCAACTCAGCGATCGCTGCGCATCGCATTGGTCGGGTCGAGCCGTTCTGCGAATCGTTATGCAATGAGTTGCTCGATGAATTGCTTGCGCGTGACGAACCAGTTGACCTTGTTTCCGAGTACGTCATGCCCGTTCCGAACAATGTGATTGCACATTTGTTGGGCGCTCCTCCCGAAGATTTCCGTCGGTGGGCGGAATGGTCCGACGAGGTTGTGCAGGGCACGTATCCCACGAAGAATCGCAATGAACGCGGCGAAGGTCTTGCTGGCGCGCATCCGGAGTTTGTCGCGTATGTCGATGCGCTCATTGCGGAACGTCGCGAACGGCCTACCGAAGACTTCATCACGAGGTTGGTTTCCACCGAAGTCGATGGCCGTCGATTGACCGACATCGAAGCTCGATCGCAACTGGTGTTTCTCTTCATCTCTGGAAACGAAACGACGCGGCATTTGATTGGCAATTTGTTGTGGCGAGTCACGAGTGATCCGGAACTGTTCGAACAACTACAGAACGACCCTTCGTTGATTCCTGCAGCCGTCGAGGAATCGCTCCGTCTTGATCCCCCTGTGAAATTTCTGATGCGCAATTGCATGGTCGATGGCGAGGTCGCCGGTACCGAGATTGCCGCCGGAGAAAAGGTTGCGTTTGGGCTCGGAAGCGCCAACCGAGATCGCGAACAGTTTGAGGATGCCGAATCGTTCCGCCTTGATCGAAGCGATGGCCGGAGTCACCTGTCCTTCGGCGGCGGACCCCATGTGTGTCCTGGTGCTGCATTGGCTCGGCTCGAGGCTCGCGTTGCACTCGAGGTTTTCCTGCAACGAGTGAGACGTGCATCGCTCCTCGATCCTGTCTACGACGCTGTCGAAGTGTTTTGGGCGCATGGCCCGGCCACGCTTCGGGCGGAGATTGACGCCAACTAGCGTCAAAGGCTCACGAGGAACGGGGGAGTTATGGCAGGTCGACTTGAGGGCAAGGTAGTCATCATCACCGGCGCAGCGCGTGGTCAAGGCCTCGCGGAAGTCCAACGCTTTCGCGCCGAAGGTGCTCATGTCGTTGCCGGTGACGTACTCGATCACGACGGGATGTACCTCGATGTCACGTCGGAGGAAAGTTGGGCAGCAATCGTCTCCGCCGCAGTTGACGCTCACGGCCGCATCGACGTTTTGGTGAACAACGCTGGTGTTCGAGCTCTCGCTCCTGTTCAAGACATGCCGCGAGCAGAGTTTCAACGCGTGCTCGACATCAACCTGATTGGTCCGCTCTTGGGCATTCAGGCGGTTGTCCCTCACATGCCACGTGGAAGCTCAATCGTCAATGTTTCCTCGCTCAACGGGCTTGCATCAACGGCCAATTCGGCCGCGTACTCAACGTCGAAATTCGGGTTACGCGGCCTCACGAAATCGGCAGCGCTCGATTTGGGGCCCCTTGGTATTCGTGTGAACGCAATCCTTCCCGGAGTGATTCGTACACCGATGATCGAAAATGTTCTCGAAGGACGCGAGGAGCAGCTTGCGTCTGGCCTTCCCCTCGGTCGTATCGGCGAACCAGCAGACATTGCTTCCGCCGCACTCTTTCTGGCGAGTGATGACTCGGTGTGGGTGAGCGGTCAGGATTTCGTCATCGATGGCGGGCAAACGGCGAGTACCCCCCGGCTGTGACGATGGCTGGTGCGCCAGAGAGTGAACAGTCCATCTGCATTGGATGTGGACTTTGTTGCGACGGAACAGTTGTCACTCACCTCGCGGTTCGGGATGAAAGTGATCTCGGCGCGCCATTGCGAGGTCTCGGAGTCGAAATCATCGCCGCGGCGGATCCGCCAGTGTTGGAACTTCCTTGCCCGGCGGTTCAGGACGGTCGCTGTTCTATCCATCACCTTCATCGACCATCTGCGTGCGCGCAGTTTGAATGCAAACTCTCGCGAGCTGTTCTTGATGGCGCAGTCAGTTCAAGTGAGGCAATCGCCGTGATTTCGGCGACGCTGCGGACGCGAGATGAAGTTCGATCTGGAGCACTCGAAGTTGGAGTTCTCCAATCCATGCTGGACCAGAACTTTCGCTCGTCCTAAGCGCTAACCCTGCGAGTTGCTCTCTGCAGGAGTTGATCGTTGTCGCGGTAATGCGAGAAGTGCGACTGCAGCAGCGGCCACCATGAAGAGGCCTAGTCCCCGGAAAACGATTTGGCAGGCTTCGGCGTAGTCGATCTGGATCGCGTGAAAGACCGATCCGGCATTGGCGCCAAATTGGGAAAAGACTGATGAGGCGGACCCTCCACCTGATCCGTGCATTCCTGCGGCGACTTGGTCAGCTGTTGCGGAGTCAATTCCCATCGCCGTGAGTGAGTGGAGGATGCGAGAGTGAAGCGAAGTCGAAAGGATCGTGCCGAGAACCGCGAGACCAAGACTTGCCCCGTAATTCCGAGAAGTTTGGGTAACTCCTGTTGCCTCGCCATAGTTTTCTGAAGGCACTTGATTGATTGCGTCAGTATTCGCAGAGCCGATCAACATGCCGAGACCAAGTCCAGCCAGAACGATCCATGGCCACTGCTGGTTTTCACTCAGCGTCGTGAGGCGGGCGGCCCACGCAAAGAACCCTGCAGCGGAGAGCAAGCTTCCCCAAATGACGGCACTTCGTGCTTTGCCTTTATCAAGCATGCGGCCACCGATCTGCACTCCTGGCGCGAAGCCGGCAAAGAAGATCAAGAGGTAGGTGCCAGCGTTTGCGGTGCTCCAACCGAGCGCGATTTGGGCGTACATGCTGGCGAAGAAGAAGACGGGAACAAACGCGCACGACGCAAGAAGCAGGATCGCGTTCTGAGAAGCGAAGACGCGATTGGAAAAGAATGAAAGTCGAAGAAGCGGCGAGGATTGATGACGCTCGTATTCGAGAAACAAACCAATGACAATTGCGCCGCCGATTATGCAGCCCAAGGTTGGGAGACTTTCCCAGCCCCACGACGACGCCTGTTGAAAGCCGACCACGCTCAATGCCATGCCTGCAGCAAGAAGAACTGCGCCGCCCCAATCGATGGGTTCGGAACTTCGATCGTTCGGGACTTTGGCGATAAACATCAGAATCAGTCCGATGATGGCAATGGGGATGTTGATCCAAAAGATTGATCGCCATGTCCATTCGACGAGATACGAACCAGCGAAGGGGCCAATGCAGGTGAGGCCGCCAGCGACGGCGAAGAAAATGGCAAGGGCCCGGCCTCGACGTTCGATGGGGAATGAGCGAACGACAATTGACAGCGCGGCAGGAAACATGAGTGCAGCGCCGATGCCCTGAAGAATTCGGAAACCAACAAGCCACGTTTCCGCAAGATCGCCGCTCGGTGTGGCTCCACACAATGCGGAAGAGATGATGAAGACAAGGGTTCCGGTGACGGCCATGGTGCGGCGGCCGACGACATCAGCCAAACGTCCGCCAAGTGCAAAGACTGCTGCAAGGGCGACGAGGTAGCCCGTGACGATCCATTGAACGCCTGTCGAGGAAAGTTTGAGTTCATGTTGAATGTCTGGAGCGGCGATTGACACGATCGTCATGTCGATCTGAGTCATCGCTACAACGCAGATCATCGCTGCAAGTGTGAGCAGCTCTTTGCCGCGGATTTTGCTGACAGCAGTCATTTCGCATTCCTCTCATCGTCGAGTGCGCTCTATTGAGTTGACGGAAACTGTATGGGATTAGTCCCCGTCGCTGCTGTGATCGGCAAATGCTTCGTCGAAGGCGTGGATACACCACATCGCATGCAAGAGATGCTCGATATCGCGATCGCTATAGGGGGCGGTTGAACGGTTTTCTCGCAGTTCCCGGAACCCGGCATCGAGTGCATCGAGTGCGGGTTGCAGTCGTTCGTGAATTCGTTGAGCAAGTGCTGGCGTATTCGACCAGTCCGAATCACCGGTTTCTGAAATGAGTTGATGCAGCGTTGAGGTAACAAGACGAAATTCAGGTTCGAGCAGTCGCTGCGCCGTATCGTCTGATCCGCGAACGGCGACGAGAACAAGTGAGCGAGTGACACGGCTGACTCGCTTTGTCAGTTCGAGCGCGTGGGAGAAATTTGTCGAACGTCGACCAACTCCACCTGGTTCGAACGTGGCCTCGGTGTAGATCGCGTCGCGTCGAGTCACGTCGGCGAGAAGCGCATGAAGTCGTTCTTCGAGGTCTGGTTCGAGAGTCGATTCAAGCCACTGCTCGATGGCATCGCATGTAAGTCGGAAGCAGCCAATCAGATCTTCGGTGAGGCCGATCTTGAGTTGGTTCACCGCTCGGTGGGGGAACAGCACGGCTCCGACAAGGACGGCAACGACACATCCGAGGGGAACATTGAGTCCGCGCCCGATTGCGGTTGCGAGCGCGTTGTCTTGAGGTATCGCTGTAAGGAGCAACGTGCTTGCGCCGGCCAGTCGAGCACCTGCATCAAGTCGGAGACTCGACATGACGAGCAGTGTGAGGGTGACGGTGAGGCCGGCAAGGAGAAGACCGTCGATCGGAAGAAGTACGACGCCGATCGCGATGACGAGCGCAATTAGCGTCGCAACGATTCTCGTAATTGAGGCATTGATGGATGCGCCGATACTTCCGGCGGTAGCGACGACGGCTGAGATTCCCGCCCAATACGGCGAATTCAATCCGATCCACCGCGAGAGTCCGACGGCCGCGATGGTCGCCACGCCTGCCTTGATCGCGAACTCGATCGAAAGTCGCGGTGGAACCCTGACTAACTTCATCTGTGGCGTCGTTGTAGGAGTCGATGGGTGAGCGCGCCGATCGGTCGGCTGGCAAAGAAGGCGATGATCCAGAACCACGTCGCAGCGCGTGGACTGAACGCAGCGACGGGAATCGAAATCGCAAAGATGATTGGCGTCGCAATTGTTTCGGAGACGGATTCATCGACGATGTCCTGTGTCGTCGAAGACGTCATAAGTCCGCCGTGCCAGGCAACGAGAATTGTTGCTGCAGCGGTGAATCCGGCAAGTGCGATAGTGGCGGCGTACATCCCGACTGCGGCAAAGGAATTCGTGTATTCCGACATCACGAGCGTGGGAAATGGCAAGAACACGATCGTGGCCAAATTCAAGAAATTGACCGCGGTGAGCGCGCTGCTCTCGCCTGTAATGCGGGCAAAGGTGCGGCGATGCACAGACCAGTACACGCCGATCACGGCGAAACTAATTGCGGCGGAAAGGAAGACGTCTTTCTGGTCGGCGATGGCTTGCCACACTTGATCGCCCGAAAGTCCTGTAGGGATATGAAAATTCAGGATGAGAAGCGTGATGGCTATGGCGAAGACACCGTCGCTGAACGATTCAAGGCGATTCAAGCCAGTTCGTCGCGTCCCTGAAGAGGAAACGTTGTTTTCCTCTGATGGATCTGTCGTTGCCACGATTCAAGCGTAGGCGAGGACCGATTCAGCTGAGGTCGATCCAAACGGTCTTCTTCTCGACGTATTGGTCGTAGGCATAGACCGATTTATCGCGACCACCGAACCCGCTCTGCTTGAAGCCACCAAATGGGGTGGTGTTATCGCCTTCGCTGTAGCAATTGACCGACACCGTTCCAGCGTCGAGTCGGCGAGCGATGGTGTGGGCACGGGTGATGTCTCGAGTGAACACACTCGCTTGTAATCCGTAGTCGGTGTCGTTGGCGACGCGGATCGCGTGCTCGTCATCGTCGACAGCGATCACGGCCATGACTGGCCCAAAGATCTCGTCTCGGGCGATGGTCATTTCGGGAGTGACGCCATCGAAAATTTTCGGGCTCACGAAATAGCCGCCGTCGTTTGGTCCGAGTTTTCCGTCGTACACAAGATCAGCGCCTTCGGCGCTGCCAGTAGCGATGTAGCCGTTCACCTTTTCGAACTGTTCATCGGAGATCAGAGAACCGAGAAGGTTGTCAGGATCAAAGGGATCGCCCATCGTCCAGTTTTGAGACTCGGTGATGACATGGCTGAGCAATTCCTCTTTGAGTGCTCGCGGCACGATGAGTCGTGAATTGGCCGTGCAGTTCTGACCCATATTCCAAAACGCTGCATTGACCGCATGTTTCGCAACCGCCTCGAGATCTCCGGCATCGGACAACACGACACACGGATTCTTTCCACCACATTCGAGAACGGTGCGCTTCAAATTCGAATCGGCGGAATAGTGCAGGAACAGTCGGCCAACTTCAGTGGAGCCAGTGAACGAAACGGCGCCGATTCCACGATGCAATCCGATCGAACGTCCAGCGGTTTCTCCGAGCCCTGTCACGATGTTGAGAACGCCGTCGGGAACGCCAGCTTCAGAGGCCAACGCCGCGACCTTGAGTGCCGTCATGCTGGTCTGTTCTGCGGGTTTCACAATGATGCTGGACCCGACAGCCAGCGCCGGACCGATTTTCCAACTCAGCATCATGAGGGGAAAGTTCCAAGGCAATACACACGCGACAACGGGAATCGGTTCGCGAACGATCAGGCCGAGTGCTTCGTTCCCAGAAGGAGACGACTGGCCGAGAATCTTGTCGATCCCTTCAGCGAACCACTCAATGCAACGCGCAGTTTCCGGAACATCGATGTCGAGGCAATCGCGAATTGGTTTTCCGCTTTCGAGGCTTTCCAGAACGGCAAGTTCCACACGATCGCGATCAATAAGTTCAGCGAGCCGCTTCAGCGTCGCTTTGCGCTCGCTGGGATGAACCTTGGACCAAACGCCAGAGTCGAAAGTTGCTTGAGCGGCCGACACCGCGCGATCGACATCGACTGCATCGCAACTTGCGATCGACGTGATGACGCTGCGGTTGGCGGGGTTCACGGTCTCGAACGACGCACCGCTCGCGCTGTCAACAAACTCGCCGTTTACGAACGCCTGTGTTGGCAGCGAAAGGCCGTTGGCAATTGCGACAATTTCGTCACGAGTGAGAGCGGAATCGCTCACGATGGTCCTCTTTCGAATGGTTCCGGCGACGTGGGATGACGTCGACCTCTCAATTGCAGGAGATGGTACGTGCAGCGAGCCCGCAGGTCGCCGAGCGAGTTCCGTCGTAGTCGAACTGCGTAATCGTCCATGCTCCGGGTCTGGCATTCGGGGTGGCGATGGCGTAGCCGTACTGCACATTGGTCCAAAGGAACGACGCATTCGGATACGGGGGAATACTCGGAACCATCGGCGTACCGTCCATATGGGCAAGTGGTCCGTACGGCGGGAGGTCGTAACCGGTGGCGGGTTCCAAGAGGGCTCCACCATTGCCGAGGATGACAGCTGCGGGTTGACCGGGAATCTGTGTGACTTGGGCGTCGTGGTCGTGACTCGAGAGCACCATGTCGTAGTTCCCGAGCAATCCATACGACGCGATCATCTGGCCATCTGAAGTCCACGGATCAACGAGCGGATTGTTCTTCGGCAACAACGTTGAACTGATGAGCGCGAAGACTGGCCGGTGAGTCGTGAGCCATGACTCGACGCCAGGTTGGGGCGTAGTGAGATCAGCAGCCTGCTGGTAAATCAGACGTTGCTTGTCGATCCATGCGGTGAGTTCCTTATCGGTCCCGTATGCCGAGTCGACCATCGCAACGCGAAGCGTGCGACCTTCGCTGACCTTCGCGTCGAATGACCATGCGGGCGTCGTTTGCGGAACCGCCCCGCCAAGTCCGTCGTCGGTGATGTAGGGATCACACAGAGTTTCGGTGCCGGGAAAAGGATCGAGATAAAGGAACCAGCCGTTGCCTGCTCGACCGCAGTCTTCGTGATTGCCGCGAAGAAAGGCGATCGGAGCGACCGGGAAGAGCGCTGCAGCTGGTTGAAAGAATTCCTGCACCCATCCGAGGTCGGTTTCTGAGAACGGCATGCCGGCCATCGGACCGATCGTGCCACCGCAGTCATTGACCCATTTCTCTGGACACGCGATCTCTCGATAGATGTAGTCACCCGGGTCGATGATGAGATCAGGTTTCTCTTCGGCAATTCGACCGGCGATTTGGGCGAGCGGCCATTTGTTGTAGTCGTTGCAGTTCTGAACTTTGTAGGTATCGAGTCGGCAACCGCTATCGGCGAACAAACCAATTTTGTTGATTGACGAAGGCATCGACGCGGGAATGTCGTGACCGTTGATTGATGCGGAGGTCAGGCCGACAGGTAACGATGCGCTGCAGGAAACGATTTCGCTAAAGGCCGGCGCTGCGTTCGGCCCCGGCAATCGCGGTGACATCGCAATTTCGATGTATCCGTTGGTGCCGTAAGTCTTTACCTTTGGGCAACCCTTGTCGACAGGTACGAGTGCGCGTGCGACGACCTCTGACTCAGCAACGGACTTCGGAGCAACGAGCGTGAATGCCGCATAGACGCGTTGCGGAGCGACGTCGTGGGAGAACCACCACGCTGCACCAGCGACGGATGCGATCGCGATGGTCGCGCCAATGACGATTGCAGTAATTCGAGCGTTCACTGACTGACGAGTTAGTTGCGTTCGAGGATGTGCACTGGAAGTCGACGTGGTCCACGAACCTGACCCTGAGAGAACGTGGTCGGGTCAGACGCGTTGAGTTCAAACTTCGAGTAGCGCTTGAGCCATTCTTCAAGAGCGATGGTCATTTCCATGCGAGCAAGGTTCGAACCAAGACAACGATGGATGCCGAGACCGAATGCACTGTGGCGATTGATTTCGCGATCGATCAAGACCTCGTCAGCGTTGTCGAATGCCTTGGGGTCGCGGTTCGCGGCAGGGAAGCTTAAGAAGATCCAGTCATCTTTCTTCATTGGGCAACCCTGGAATTCGAAGTCGTCTTTCACGAGGCGAGCCATCGAAACCGGCGCATAGGCCCGCAGGAATTCCTCGACCGCCGACGGAAGGAGTTCTGGGTGGGCAACGAGACGGGCGAGGTCATCGGGGTTCTGTGCGAGGTGCCAGATCGATGAACCGATTGCTGACCACGTGGTGTCGATACCGGCAACGATGAGCAGAACGATTGATCCAAAAACGTGCTCGTCGGAAAGTTTGTTGCCGAGAATTTCCGCGTCGAGTAAGTAGCTGATGAGGTCGTCGCCAGGGTTCGCCTTACGTTCCTGGATGACCGCAGTGACATATTCCTCGACCGGAAGGAACGCGGAGATGCGTTCTTCGGTGGGAAGGTCGACTGCTTCAAGAACGATCTTCACGAAACTGCGGAACAAGTCACCGTCTTCCGGTGGCAGGCCGCAAAGTTTCGCAATGAGACCAACGGGAATGTGTTCGGCGTACTGCACACTCGCATCGACAAAGTCGGTATCACCGATTTCATCGAGAAGTCGGTTGCAGAGTTCGCGAGTGAAATCTTCAAGAG
>JALQSZ010000119.1 GCA_023264135.1 Acidimicrobiales bacterium | reverse complement strand
CGTCACCAGCGGTTGCGCGTCCATCGGAAAGAAGGAGCGTGATGCGACGCGAGGCCGAAGACCGCGCAAGTTGGGCGGCGGCGGTTCGGAACGCGAAGGCGAGGTCGGTCGTGCCGAAACCGCGTAACCGAAAGAGTTGATTCACGACATCTTCGGCGTCGCGCCCAGATCCTTGCGACGCGATCACGATCGCATCATCCGAGAACGCGACGACGCTGGTGTCGATCGGTGCACGCCAGAGCGCTGCCGCTGCTGCGACTGCCGCGGTGGCGAGTCGTTCGCCACCCATCGAGCCACTGCGATCGATCAGGAGACAAAGTGCAAGATCCGGCTTCGACCAGTCCCGAGCAGTGAGGTCTTCAAGCGACGGTGCATCACCGCGAGCGCGAGCTGCGGCGATGGTTTCGAGACTTCGATCAATATCGAGTTCGCCACCATGGTCGGCTCGACGATGACGCAAGCGACCAATGCCTTTGCGACGTGGTGCTCCGGTACGAACAACATCAACCACAACCCGACCAGCAAGTGCGCGAGCGAGTTCGCGCAACTTCTCATCAGTGGCACCGGTGAGTTCCGCTAGCAGTGTGAGCGTCTCATCGGGGTCATCGCGCAACGCGTCAGCAAATGCTTCCTCGTCGAGCACACCAACCTCTGGCGAGATTTCCTGGAACGATTCGTGTTGTTCCATCTGTCGACGTGAGGTTGATTGGCGTCCGGCTTCGGCCAATGCCTGTTCTGCCTCTTCGCCTTCAAGCACGCGCTCTTCGTCGGGTGCCTGTGGGGGGCGATGACCCCCTCCGCCTTGTTCGGGCGGAGGGTTCAGGCTTTTCCCGGGTCGATCTCCGTCTCGGGATCATCGGTTTCAAGCGGGTGAGCGGCCCACAGTTCTCGAACAATCGCTTCGGGACTGCGGCCGGAACCTTCACGAACACGGATGCGACCGGAAAGTGCGGCGAGGGCTGCATCGAGGCCGAGTTCTTCATTCGTGACATCGAGTTCGCGTAACGCAGCAAGTTGTTCGGAGATAAGAGAGAGATCGATTGCACCACGAACAGAGGAACCGACGCGCAGATCGCTGTGTTCACGCGTGGCGCGAACGACGCGCACAGCGCGACGACCGACAGGACCATTGCCTGCGCCCTTTGCTTCACGGGCGACGATTTCGGTTTCTTCGGCTTCGGATTGATAGCCCATCGCAACTCGCGACACACGGTCGTAGACAGCGGAAGAAATACGGGCGGTACCAATGGCATCGAATGGGTTCATTGCAGCGACGACACGGAAACCCGGTTCGGCAACCACGCGACCAAGTCGGGGGATGTTGAGTTCGCGTTCGCTCATCGCGGTGATGATCACGTTGAGTGTTTCCTCAGGAACGCGATTGATTTCTTCGATGTAGAGCAATGAACCGGTGCGCAGCGCGTCGACGAGGGGACCATCGAGGAAGACCTCGGCGCTGTAGCCGTCGGTAAGGACGCGGGCCGGATCGAATGTTCCGACAAGTCGTGCTGGTGTGAGTTCCGCGTTTCCTTCGACAAAAACGAGTTCGACCCCAGAGGCGTGAGCGAGGGCACGAAGTAACGAGGATTTGCCGGTTCCGGGAGGTCCTTCGAGCAGTACATGACGTTCGGCAGCCAACGCGGCTACGACAACATCGATTTCATTGCGACGGCCAACAACGTCCGCGCAAATAGCGTCGACCGCTGCGCGATTGAACGAACTCATGCGCGGAAGCCGCCATCAACATCGAGAAGCGAACCGGTAAGGGCCGCAGGCGCGTCGACACACAACCATTCGATCGTGGCGGCGATTTCATCGGGAGCAATCAAACGACCGATGCGAGCTTGATCAGCGAACACGTCGCGGTTTTCGATTCCGTAAATTGCCGCGCTCGCGTCGAGCATTCCAGTTGCGGTGGAACCAGGACACACTGCGTTGGCAGTGACACCGCTGTCGGCCAGTTCAGCGGAAAGTGCTTTCACGAGTCCGGCAACACCATGCTTGGCCGCGGAGTACGCGGCGAGTTGTGGAAGTCCGTGATGTGCTGCGGCGGAAGCGACGGCAACAAATCGACCGTTCCGCGGCGCGGGGGCCTCGAGCATCGAGGGCAGCGAGGCGCGTGCGATGTTGAACACGCCGGTGAGATTGATGTCAATCATCGAACGCCAGGTCTCATCGTCGGTCTGCCAAAGCGGCGCGCCACCGGCGACAGCACCAGCGGCGGCAACGACAACATCGATCGAACCGTGATGCGCAACCACGGTGTCAACGACCTTCGCTAACGCCTCGGGATCGCGGACATCGGCGGCATGAGCGTGGCCATGTCCGCCACAGGCCGCGGCGGCTTCATCAAGATCTTGACCATGGGCGGGGCGATACGGACCGGGAATCTCGCCAAGACGACCGGGTGATTCCAGCGGAAGGTCGATCAGCGCGACGGTGAAGCCACGTGCTGCGAGTCGGGCGGCAGTGGCCGCGCCGATACCGCGGGCAGCCCCGGTGACAACGGCAACGGGATTCTCACGAGCCATAACTGTTCCTCCCCATTGCCCCGAATCCTACGGGTGCAGGTCCGTGCAGGACATTCCCAGTGCTGGGCGCCGTGCGCGAGGCTGGGCCCATGGCCGAACCCGTCGTGATCGACCCCACAGATTTCGATGCAGTCGGTGTCCTGACCGAAGCCATTGTGTCGTTGCGGGCGCACGTCTTGATCAACGAAGTCGATGCTTCGGCCACCGTGAGTGCCCCTGAGGGGTGGCATCCGCTCGTGATCAATGCCAAACAGGGTGGAAGCAGTGTGCTCATCGTTCGATTCAATGAGCTGTCGTCCTCTCGACTTCGGAATGTTGCCGATGCGTTGAGCAAACGCGGATGGCATCTCGATGAAGATCGAGAAGGGGCAACGCTTCGTCAGCCCCCGGGGACGACCGCTACCGACTCCGCGTTCGAAGTGCTGTCAGCAATTGGCATTGGTGGTGCGCCAAACAGTCCGCGGACGCTTGTTGCCCGCGACGGCAACGGCAACGAGGTCGACCTCCACCCTTAAACGGGATCGACAACCTGCAGTTCGGTGTACTGCGACAGAAGTGCAAAGTCGCGATCGTCATGGAGGATCGAATGATTGCATCTGATTGCGGTTGCGGCGATGAGGCAGTCAGACATCGTCCGGATCGTGACACCGTTTTGTCGACACGTTCTATAGAGGAGTGCAGCGTCCTCGAAGTCTTCGGGTTCGGTGGGCAATAGCTCCGCTCTAGCAAGGAGGTGTTCGAGGGCACTGAGTTGCTTTTCCGTCCGAGCACCGGCGAGCAACTCCATGACGATTGTTCCGGTGACTGCTGCTCCACCTTGGAGTGCTTCTTCCACCTGGTCAGCAATCTCGATGTTTGAGTTCCTCAGAAAGTGGATCCATGCCGACGAGTCGATGATCATGCCCAGGGCTCGAAACGGCGCATTTCATCGAGATCGCCGTCCCAGCCGGTGCCGCGCATGGCCTTTGCTTCCTCGATCGTCATCGGGACAATGACGGCCTTGCGGAGCGCGTAGTTGACGGCCTGACGCTTTGTGGTGAAGCCGTGTTGAGCCATCACCAGCGCACAGGCTTCTTCGTCGATATCGATATTCGTGCGGGCCATACACACAGAATACACCACTCATACACCAACTCTCATTATGGAAGTTTTCGGGCTGGTGGGCCGAGGTACTGCAGGGAGCCGATTACAGCGTTCTGAGGTCGTGGAGGGGAAGGGGGAAGACGACCTGTTCGTGTTCGGGTCCGGGCGCGATCGTGCGGGAGAACGATCCGTACCGACGGCGAGCGAGCCACCACTGGCCATCATGACGTTCGAAGCGGTCGTGGTAGACGCCGTACGCGTTTGTCCGACGACCATCGCTCACGTTCTGCCGGAGCTCTTGCATGTACATGCGCCCGCCAGCCACGCCGGCCTCGACATCAACTTCGATCACGGTGTTGAGGATCACGAATTCAAAAAATTCGAACACCTCGAGTTGTTCGCTGATGAAATCGCCGATGGCCTGCGGACCATCGAACACCATTTGGTTATCGCCGAGATCGAGTTCGAGCTTGCAGCCCGGTCGCATGATCTCGTGCAGTTCCGCCCACGCTCGACGAGTCACAATGTCGGCATAGCGGTTCTGGAGACGTCGAATATCGAGGTAATCGAGTGCTTCGGCCAGGCGTTCGTCAGTTGTTTTCATCAGGCCCCCCTTGACGACGCTGACCGTAGCCGCCCGCTGCCCACAACGTGTTCGTGTGCAGAGTCGGGAGATCTTCGCGAGGATGCTCCCCTGACGTTTCAAGGGGGAAGTCATGGGCGAACTCAAGTCGCGCGAGAAATACAACGAACTGGTGGCATTGCTTCAGCAGGCTGGTGATGAATGGGTGGTGCCCGGTCCGGCCATGACCGATGACGATGTCGCCGAGGGCTTCCGCAATCTCACGCACATTCTTCAGAGCGCGTTGTACTCGCATCAAGAGTTCGATCCGCAGCGCCCGGTCTTCAACCGCATCGTGTCGCCGACTCGCTCGTTCACCGGCGATAACTCCGATGCGATCTATTTCGAAACACCCGTTGCGCCCGGGAACGAATACATCGTGCGCGGTAACACCGCCGGTGCCGTCTACACCTCCTTCACGATGGAAGCGGGCGCGGCCGATGGTTCCTACGCCACGCATACGTCTGGTGTTTTGAACGACACCGAAATGGATATCGACGCCGACGGAAATTACGAGATCCGTCTCGGTGGCCCAGCGGCCGATCGCAACTGGCTCGAGATTCCCGCCGATGGTGGACGCATCACGACACGCCACTATTTCGAATTTCCGTGGTCGTCTTCGGCCTCGCAAACCTTGCACGTGCCGATCAGCATTGAAGCGGTCACCAAGGTTCCTGCACCGCCGCGCTGGAACGACGAACGCGTTGCCGACTCATTGCAACGGGTCATCAATCACGTGCGTACCAAGACCGTCGGATCAACGGCTCCGTCAGAAGACGTCGTGATTCCGTTCGTTTCGCGAGTGCCGAACGAACTTCCGCAACCGGTGGTGCCAGGAAACATGGCGTTCGCTGCGTTCGATGCCGCCTATTCGATGGCGCCGTATTTCATCGGTGACGATGAAGCACTCGTCATTCGTGGTCGTTGGCCCGAATGCGTTTTCGGAAACCTTTGCCTTTGGAATCGTTGGTCGCAGATGTACGACTACGTCAATCGTCAGGTGAGTCGCAATCGCGCCAACACCACGCTGAATCCCGATGGGTCGTTCACAATGGTGCTTGCACACACTGACCCTGGTCATCCGAATTGGATCGACACCGAAGGTCGCAATCTCGGCACGATGTTTTT
>JALQSZ010000118.1 GCA_023264135.1 Acidimicrobiales bacterium | reverse complement strand
CGAGAGACGCAGCATCGGCGGTGATGACCTCAACATGTTCTGCCGCGATGTGATTCACGACCTCGATCGCGGCCTCAGGGGAATCAACAAGCGCGCAGAAACCACCGGAGGCAAAGGTGGATTCGATCTCTGCTCGCCGCGGCGCTTGCGCAACGAGTCGTGCTAACGATTCATCGACTGCATCGGCGACGGCTTCGTCCCAGGTCACAAACCATGCGAGTCCATCAGGGCCGTGTTCCGCTTGCACCATGAGATCGATCGCAACGAAATCTGTCGGCGCAGTGTTGTCGGCCACGACCACAATTTCCGACGGCCCTGCAAACGCCATCGGCACGCCGACACGACCGGCAACTTCACGCTTGGCGATCGCAACAAACGCGTTTCCAGGTCCGGCAATGACATCGACAGCTCGCAACGATTCGGTTCCGTAGGCCATCGCCGCTATGGCCTGCGCGCCACCAATGGCGCGAACTTCATCGGCGCCGGCAATGGCGGCTGCGGCAAGCGTGGCGGGCGCGATACGGCCCGTTTCGCGATCCGGAGGAACGCACAACACGATTTCAGGAACACCCGCGACCTGGGCAGGAATCACGGTCATGAGTACCGACGAGGGGTACACACCACGACCACCAGGCACATAACAACCCGCACGATCAACTGGTACCGAGCGGCCCGTTACCGAGATGCCGCCGCGGACAACGGTGTGATCGGCCCGGACCTGTGCAACATGAAACTCGCGCACGGCCGCTGCAGCCTCTTTGAGTGCATCGGCAAGCTCCGACGGGATCGAGGCGAGAGCGGCTTCGAGTTCTGCTCGACTCACGCGCGAGTCGTCGATATCGACGCCATCAAATTTCTTCGTGAGGTTGCGCACCGCAGCATCGCCACCGGATCGAACCTCGGCGATGATCGCCCGAACGGCATCGGTTGGGCCTTCGCCGGCTGGATCTGGTCGCGGAAGATCGGCAACGAGTTCGTTGCCGGAACGTCCACGAAGATCAAGTCGGTTCAACACGACCTAGGACGCTAGCGGTCGGCTCACCGCGCACTGAAGAGGATTCGAGGTTTACCCCGCTCGGCGCGTGGCCGACACCAATCGTCGGTGGGCCGTGCGCAAGGAACGTTCCACCTCGAAGAGATCCGATGCCAACGATTCGTCGCCAGCAGCCAACACCGCCTCGGCAGTGGAACTCACCCGATCAAGAAGTTCCTCAAGCGTGGTGGTTGCGCTCGAAAGCTGGGCTCGTTCGTTGTGCACGGGGGCAGTCTCGCAGACCAGCCGATCTGCCGTTTCGGCGCCAGCTCGCGCCACATCGCAAACCTCCACAACGAGCAAGCTCACAGCACAGCATCGATCGTCAGAAACACTGAAGATTTCTGCTTCTTTCACACTGTTGAGCGCAAAAAGACGCCGACGCCCCACTAGGGGGCGTCGGCAAGGTGACACTGGGCGGCGGATCCCAGATGATTGTCACCATGTCAGGCGGCGGGAGCCTGACCCGGTCAACATAGCGCGAAAATTTGACGATCTCGTATCAAGCGCGCAAGAACGGCGTAAAGACCCAGAGTCGTTCGAGCCACCCCTGTCCGGTCAAAGCGCCGCCGAGGGGCAATAGTCGGACAGAACGCAGTCGATGCATCGGGCCTTACGGGAGGCACAAACCCGGCGGCCATGGAGAATGAGCAGAAGGCTGAATCGACCCCGATCGGCGGGCGGAATCATGTCGTTCAGGACATATTCGACCTTGACCGGGTCGGTTTCGGTGGTGAGGCCGAGCCGAAGCGATAAACGGCCAACGTGGGTATCGACGGGGAGGCCGGGAAGGTCCATGGCCACACTGCGAACCACGTTTGCGGTCTTACGCCCCACCCCGGGGACCGTGACGAGGTCCTCCATCGCCGAGGGGACCTCTCCGTCGTAGCGCTCGACCAGTGCCTGGGCCATACCGATAAGTGAGCGGGCTTTGTTCTTATAGAAGCCCGTGCTGCGAACAAGCTCCTCGACCTCGAGCGGATCAGCAACGGCAAGGTCCTCGGGAGTTGGGAACCGAGCAAAGAGTCCGGGGGTGACCATGTTGACGCGCACATCGGTGCATTGCGCCGACAGGATCGTGGCGGCGAGAAGTTCATAGGGATTCCGATGGTCGAGTTCGCACTGTGCATCGGGGTATTCGAGGTCGAGACGAGCAAGTGTTTCTTTCGCTCGACCCTTCGGAGATCTTGGCTTCGCCATGGTGTCGGGACCCTACTGCCGTCAGCGCCGGTAGGGTCCGGCCGTGCGCACAGAACTTCGCGACGACTCCGGTCGGCTCCTCCAGCTTGAGTCAGAACCGGCCACCGACGCCGATGTCGCTGAAGCTGCTGCTGCCGGTTTGCGCCTCGTTCGTTGCATTCAGCAATTGCGAGTGCCCCTCCCCCTCCCTCACGCCGCACCGGAACTTGCAACGCGCGTCTTCGTTCCCGGACAGGACGACAACGAGTTTTTGCGCGTGAACAACCGAGCGTTCGAATGGCATCCTGACCAATCAAATTGGACGAAGACTGAACTCAACGCTCGCATCCAGGAACCATGGTTCGACCCCAATGGTTTCCTGCTCCACGAAATCGACGGCGTATTGGCGGGTTTTTGTTGGACGAAGATTCATCCCGCGACGGACACGGATCCCGAACTCGGAGAAATCTTTGTGATTGCCGTTGATCCCGACTTTCACGGCAAAGGTCTGGGTCGGGCACTGACGCTTGCGGGACTGAACTCGCTCGCTGCTCGGTCGGTTGAGGTTGGGATGCTCCACGTCGAACACAACAACCTGGCCGCACAGACGCTCTATCGAGATCTCGGGTTCGTCGAACATGATTCGCACTGCTGGTGGGCGCTCGACGAAGGACAACCTTCGTGACCGAGAACGCACTGTCACTTTTCGATGCCAATCGAGACGCGCTCGCCGGAATTCTTGATGGCGAGCCTCGCTACCGACTCGACCAACTTTGGAAGGGTTTGTACGTCGATTTCGCTGAACCAAACAACATCACCTCGCTTCCCGCGTCGCTACGCGCACGACTCGATGAGGTTCTCCCTCCTGCGCTGGAAATGGTGACCGAATCAGCAACCGCCGATGGCAACACCGTGAAGTGGTTATGGCGACTCGCCGATGGCGCGTCGGTTGAAACCGTTTTGATGCACTATCCCGATCGTTCGACTGTTTGCGTCAGCACACAAGCCGGTTGCGCAATGGCGTGTGGCTTCTGCGCAACCGGACAGGGCGGGTTCGAGCGCAATCTGACCGTTGGCGAAATTGTTGAACAAGTTGTTCGAGCTGCTCGACGCGCCAACGAAGGACCAATACCTCGGCGAGTTTCCAACATCGTGTTCATGGGCATGGGCGAACCGATGGCGAACTACGACCGCATGATCGATGCTGTTTACCGCATCCATGGCGATATCGGCATTTCCGCGCGTCATCTCACCATCTCCACGGTCGGAATCATCCCTGGCATTCGGAAACTCACCGATGAACCACTTCCAGTGAATCTCGCTGTTTCACTTCACGCAGCAAACGATGAGTTGCGCGATGAACTCGTTCCGATCAATAAGCGCTATCCACTAGCCGATCTTTACGACGCATGCGAGGACTACCTCCGAGTCAAGAATCGTCGCCTCTCGTTTGAATGGGCCCTCATCGCCGATGTCAACGATCGTTCAAGCGATGCTCGCGAACTCGCAGCGGCGACACGACGGCTCCGAGCCCATGTGAATCTGATTCCGCTCAACGACACCCCTGGTTGGCCCACAACCGGATCATCGCCAGCCAAAGTGCAACAGTTCGCGAACGAGTTGCTCGATCTCGGCGTGAACGTGACCGTTCGTGCCAATCGAGGCAACGACATCGACGCCGCGTGCGGTCAGTTACGCGCAACTCATAACGGTCCGACCATGACAGAGGTGCCAGCACGAATTGAACGGATCAGCCGTTCATCGGGCCCCACCACCTGATTCGGCCAAACAACCGAGGCGAAGACGTCGCCACGAATGTGTGCGCCAGAACCAATCACGCTGCCTTCGATGTTCACGCCGTCCTCGATAACGACATCCTCGGCGATGAGTGGCGATCCATGCAGTTCGACGGCGCTGAGATTTGCGTTGAGGTAATCGCTCGGCGTTCCACAATCAATGAATGGTCCGTAATGCTGGACAACATCGAGTTCGCTACTCGCGAATAACTCACGCCATACAACCTCGTACAAACCACTTGGCATCTCGCGAAGTTCTTTCACGACCGACCACGGCAACGTGCTTGCGACAACCTGTGCGCGTGGACCAAAACCACCTTCACCGTTGACCATGACGCGAACTCGTTGACCGTCCCAACCATCGATGAGCGGCGCAAGCGAAGTTGGCGACCAACTGTCGGCGTTCACGATCACCGCAGCTCGACCATCGATCCACGTTCGCAATCGGGCCACACCGCCCGCGGTCCCGAGTGCCTCATCGGGCTCAATCGAAAGGTGGACTGCCTCGCCCCACTCTGAGTCGAGATGGTGACGAACGCGATCGGCGAAGTGGTGTGCGTTTACTGCCATCCCATCGACGAGACCTGTCAGTCGATCCAGCCCGAGATCGACGAGTGCCCGATTACCAACCGGGCACAACGCTTTCGGCAGCAGGCCAGAGAGCGGCGCAATTCGCGATCCCGCGCCCGCGGCCAGCACCACGCCCACGAGGTCGCTGCGAGAAATTTGGGTCGCTGGTGCGGCAGTCGGTTCCATCCCTGACAGACTCGCACCCCATGGAGACCCGTCGTTGGACGAACCCGACTCAACCGCAAACACTGCAGATCGCGGTGTACCTGCTCTACCTCAACGCCGTGTTCACTGCGCTGCTCGGCGGAATCATGAGCCCACTTGGTTTGGTGCTCGTCATCGGCCAAGCAGGAGCCGGTTTCGGCATCGCCAACGAAAAGCGTTGGGGCTATTGGCTCGGCGTTGCCATCGCAACGATTGGGCTCGTTCCGTTCATCATCTCAATCGCGAACAACGGTGTCGGCTCCGTTTTTGACCTCAACTTCTTGCTGTCGCTCATCATGCCGCTCGCTTTGTTTGCGCTCCTCCTCCATCACCAAAGCCGCGAGTACCAGCGCATTTGGTTCTCCTGATCGCAAATGGACTTCAACCTCGCTGAGGTCATTCGCGCCGTCGCGCATGCGGTGCCCACTCGCGAAGCACTCGTCCACGATGATCGGCGACTCACCTACGCCGGATTTATGTCTCGCGTCGATCGCCTGGCCTCGGCGCTTTGCGCACGGGGATTTGGCCATCACACTGATCGTTCCGATCTCGAGAATTGGCAAAGCGGTCAAGATCATCTCGCGCTGTATCTCCAC
>JALQSZ010000117.1 GCA_023264135.1 Acidimicrobiales bacterium | reverse complement strand
CCCGATCACAAGGCCACTGGCGAAGAGCGTGCATGGGGTCGCCGTCTCGCAAAGCGTTTCGGAATCGACTCAAGTTCGTACGACGACAAGACCTTCATTGCGACTGGCGACGGTTCGTTCCCGTTGGCGCTTGATTACGAATCACTTGAAGCCGACAAGATCGATCCGCAGATCGTCGCGTTGTTCAAGAGCGTCGGTGCCAAGCGAGGCGACTCTCTGGTTGCCTTCGGTTGGGCAATGGCCGAGGATCTCGCCAAGATCAAGTGAACCTTCGGTCGGCGTGATGCAGTTCGCCGACGTTGTTACAAGTCGACGCATGGTTCGCGCCTTCGACGCGCGACCAGTTCCTGCGCAGGTTCTCGATCGCGTTCTTGATCTCGCTCGACGCGTGCCCGCAGCGGGTAACACGCAAGGACTCGACCTTGTGGTGCTGGAGGGTGCGGAGACTGCGCGCTACTGGGACGCATCGCTGACCCACGAACGTCGTGCTTCGTTTCCGTGGCCTGGACTTCTCGATGCGCCGGTGTTGATCATCCCGGTGTCGTCGCCGGCTGCTTACGTCGAACGCTACGGCGAAGACGACAAAGTTCGAACGGGACTTGGCGTGAGCGAATCGGAGTGGACTGTCCCGTACTGGTACGTCGACTCCGCGTTTTCAGCGATGATCGCGATGTTGGCTGCAGTTGACGAAGGACTTGGCGCGTTGTTCTTCGGTCAGTTTGAACACGAACCTGCGATCAAGCAGGCGCTTGGCATTCCTGAAGATCGACGGCCGGTAGGAACTATCGCACTTGGCTACGCGGCCGAAGGGCAACGACCTAGCGCGTCGTCGACGCGCCCGCGTCGGTCATTCGACGATGTGGTGCATCGGGGCGGTTGGTAATCAACCGAGGCTGTCGAGCCGTTGGTGAAGTTCTTCAATGGTTGATGCCGGGGCGGCACACACCATTTGGTGGCAGACATAGGCCCGACCGTTGCTTCCGATTTCTTCCCTACCCTCCCAAAGTGGTGAAGAACCGGGAGTGCCCCAGGTAAGCACGCTGCGAGGTAACCATCGGCGTTGCACGTCGGCGAGGAGATCTGGTCGGTCGCCAGAGATCACGATTTCGTCGACACCGAGCACTCGAAGTTCCGCGGCGAGAAGGAGATGGCCAAAGCCAAGTGGAACTCGCGCTGCTGACTCGGCAAGACGATCGACGATGGCAGTCGCGAATTCGCGGTGGCGTTCGTTTCCCGTCAACGCCGCGAGGCGAAGAAGCCCAACGGCTGCGAGACTGTTTGCGCACGCAGTTGCGGTGTCCATGAGCTCTTTGGGGCGGGCGACAAGTTGATCTCCATCGGATCCATTGGTGAACACGCCGATGTCCTCGGGGTCCGAGAACAGTTCGATGAGTGCATCTGCAGTTGTGGATGCTTCATCGAGCCATCGAGGGTCGCCAGTTGCTTCGTGAACGCGAACGAATGCGTCGATAAGTGCGCCGTAGTCGGCGCTGAAGGCGAGCACGCGTGCCTCGCCTTGCCACGAACGCATCCAGCGGTCGTTGACGCGCAGGTTTTCGCACAGAAAGTTTGCATTGGTGACCGCAGCCTCGAGCCATTCATTGTTTCCGGTCGCAGCAGCGGCTTCCGCAATCGTTGAAAGCATTAGAGCGTTCCACTCGGTGAGAACTTTGTCATCGAGACCAGGCCGAATTCGTAACTTGCGAGCTTCGAACAGTGCGACGCGCCCGCGTTCGACAGATTCAGGTCGAGCAAGATCACTCCGAACGACGCGTTCAAGGATGTTGGTGTGTTCCCAGTTGCCGTGCCCACTGACTCCATACCAATCGATGACCGCGTCGGCATCGGCGCCGCAAATGTCGCGCACTTCGTCGAGTGACCAGACGTAGAACTTTCCTTCGACCCCTTCGGAGTCGGCATCTTCGGCCGAGTAAAAACCGCCAAATGGATGTCGAAGGTCGCGCAGGACATAGGCGATGGTTTCATCCAGGGTTTGGCGATAGCGCGGCTCTCCGGTGAGTTGCCACGCGTGCAAATACACCCGCGCAAGGAGTGCCTGGTCGTAGAGCATCTTCTCGAAATGGGGAATGAGCCAACGGCGATCGGTTGCGTATCGAGCGAACCCTCCGCCGAGATGGTCGTAGATGCCTCCAGCAGCCATTGCATCAAGCGAAAGCAGTGCCGCGTCGAGTGCCGCTTTGTCTCCCACTCGCGCGTACTGACGGAGCAGTGCGTCGAGCGCAAACGTTTGAGGAAATTTCGGTGCGGCGCCGAAACCGCCATCGGTTTTGTCGATCTGTCCGAGGAGGGCAGAGGTCGCCGCAGCAAAAAGGGTGTCGTTGGGTTGGCTCGTTGGCTGGGGGAGTTGCACGCCCTCATCGATGGCCTCGGTCACTTGCGCCGCCTGTTCGACAAGGTCATCGCGACGGGTGTGCCACAACTCGTTGATGCGTTCGCAGAGTTCTGCGAACCCAAGTTGACCGCCACGCGAGGTTTTCGGGAAATACGTGCCCGCGAAAAACGGACGACCATCGGGTAAACAGAAAACGGTCATCGGCCATCCACCGTGGCCATTCATCGCTTGCACCGCATCCATGTACACCGCATCGACGTCGGGCCGCTCTTCACGATCAACCTTGACGTTGACGAAGAGGCGATTCATGAGTTCGCCGGTTGCATCGTCTTCGAAAGATTCGTGGGCCATGACGTGACACCAATGGCACGCGGAATAGCCGACGGAAATCAGCACTGGCACATCGCGTCGCTGGGCTTCAGCAAGCGCCTCCGAGCCCCATGGCCACCAATCCACGGGATTGTCAGCGTGTTGGCGGAGATACGGACTGGTCTCAGTGGCGAGGCGGTTGGTCACGGCTCGGAGGCTACCGAGGATGCTGCGTGCTCGGTCTACCGTGGCGTGATCAATCAGGGGAGTGAACATGCGCGTTGGCGTTGTTGGAGTGGGAAACCTCGGACGAGCGCTCGTTGGAGCGATCGCAATTGGTGGGTACGACGTTGTCGCCTTCGACACTGACACCGCATCCACTGCGGGACTCGCCGAGCAGGGGGTCGCTGTCGCGTCGACGCTCAGCGAAGTGGGAACTGCTGATGTGATTTGTTTGGTTGTTCGAGATGACGCACAGGTTGTCGATGTCGTCGGTCAACTTTTGCCTGATTGCCAAAAAGACTCGTTACTCGTTTCGATGTCGACCGTGCATCCGCGCACGATTGACGAAGTCGGCGCCATGGCCGACGCCGCGGGAATCGCTTTTGTCGATGCACCCTTCATGGGCCAGGGCGTGATCAGTGTCGAACGCTGCGAAGCAGTTGTGCCCGTCGGCGATACGGGAGAACTCTTCGAACGAGTACGGCCGATCATGGAAACGTTTGCGTCGACGGTTTTGCCGGTCGGCGGTCGTGGTTCAGGGGCAACACTCAAACTGGGTCACAACGTGGTGGTGTACGTCGGGTATCAGACGATTCTCGAAGGCCAAGAACTGATGCGGCTTGCCGGTGTCAAAGAGGGAATGTTGGAACAGGTCACTGCGGCCACTGGGGCATTGCCAGTGCAGGCATCGATGATGCTCGACGCTCGTGCTCCCGATCCTTCGAACACTGAAGCGGTGGAGCGCATGAAGATCTTCGCTGCGATCCACGACAAAGACGTCAACCATGCAGCGACGCTCGCACGGGAATTGGGCGGTCAGTTGCCGCTTACCGAGCTGCTCGTTGGCAAGGGTGAACTCGTCTTCGGAGTGGAGTCGTAGGGTTTCACCATGACCGCAATCCCACGCATCGCATTCAACGACGGGCATTCCATTCCGCAACTCGGATTCGGCGTCTTCAGGATCCCCGCGGAAGAAGCCGAACAGCTTGTCGGCCAAGCCATCGAAATTGGCTATCGCCATATCGACACGGCGTGGGGATACTTCAACGAAGAAGGCGTAGGCGCTGCAGTGAACAACTCTGGCCTGCCTCGCGACGAACTCTTCGTCACCACGAAAGTGTGGAACAGCTCGCAAGGACGCGAGCTCTCGATCGAGTCCTTCGAGCGTTCACTCGAGACACTTGGCTTCGACTATCTCGACCTCCTGCTCATTCACTGGCCGGCGCCGGGAAATGATCTCTATGTCGAAACCTGGGAAACATTTATTGAGTTGCGCGAGAGCGGACGAGTTCGTTCAATCGGCGTGTCGAACTTTGAACCCGAGCATTTGCATCGGATCATTGAAGCGACCGGTGTCGTCCCGGCATTGAATCAAATCGAGCTGCACCCGTTCTTCCAACAGAAACTTCTTCGCGATTTCCACGACTTACACGGCATCGTGACGGAAGCTTGGGGGCCAATCGCACGTGGGGCGGTTGACGACGACCCGCTTCTCGTTGTTCTGGCGAATTCCTATGGCCGGAGTCCCGCGCAGATCGCATTGCGATGGGAGATTCAGCACGGGATCGTGACGATCCCGAAGTCGGCCACTCCGGCTCGTATTGCGTCAAACTTCGACATCTTTGATTTCGAAATCACTGCCGACGATATGGCGATGATCGATGCGCTCGACCGTGAAGACGGTCGCTTCGGTCCAGTTCCGTCAGAAATGAACTGACCTACGCCGTTGGTGGATATTCCATCCGGCGTGATGCGAGTTCGGCGGCATCATCGCCAAAGAATCGCCGCACAAGGTGGAGCCCGATATCGAGTCCGCTCGTCACTCCGGCGCCAGTGATCACTTCGCCGTCGTCAACAACTCGCGCGTGAACGAACGTTGCGCCCGTGGCGATGAGATCGTCGCGAGCAGCAGCGTGGGTCGTTGAAGGGCGAGTGCCAATGATTCCGGCGTGGGCGAGCAACATGGCGCCTGTGCAGACACTCACCATCGTTGCGCCTCTCTCTGCGGCTTCCCGCAGTACAGGCAACCAGTCGCCGCGTTCGACTTCACCCCACGTTCCGATGGTGTTTCGAGCCGCCCAGCCGCCACCGGGCACGATCACCACATCGGCGTTGCCGGGTTCGAACACGCCGTCGGGGATGACGCGCATGCCGAATGAACAGGTGACCACTGAGGTTTCAGCGAGAGTGCGGAGACGAATCTCTGCATCGGCACCTGCCCGAGACGCGGCACGAAGCACTTCCATCGGTCCGACGAAGTCGAGTTCATCGACGCCGTCATAGAGCACGATGTCGAAGCGCATCAGTGGCCTTGGAAGTTGGGCGTGCGCTTTTCGGCGAACGCTTTCATTCCTTCTTTGGCGTCAGCAGAACGCATAACGGGAGACACGAATCCGATTTCGATCGGTTGCGCTTCCGATTCGGGAAGCCACCCGGTGGCGATCGCCGAGGCTTTTGCGGCCTTCACTGCGAGTGGCCCATTGGCACAAATGCCTTCGGCGATTT
>JALQSZ010000116.1 GCA_023264135.1 Acidimicrobiales bacterium | reverse complement strand
CGTTTCGGTGTCAGCCGACGACAATTGGCTCACCCTTCCAACGCTCGGCCATGTCCTCGTGCGCGATGCGCTCTTGCAGAAGGATGATTCCTTCGAGCAACGCTTCTGGACGTGGGGGGCAACCGGGAACGTAGACATCGACCGGAATCAACTGATCGACACCCTTGGTGACCGAATAGCTGTCCCAGTAGGGGCCGCCGCAATTGGCGCATGAACCCATGGAGATCACGTACTTCGGATCGGGCATCTGTTCGTACAAACGCACCACTGCGGGGGCGAGTTTGTCGGTGACCGTGCCGGCGATCACGACGAGGTCGGCCTGACGAGGGCTAGCCGGGAACGGAATCACTCCGAGACGCATGACGTCGTAACGAGGTGATGCGAATGCCGCACCCATTTCGATGGCACAGCACGCGAGACCCCACTGGTAGGCCCAGATGGAGTACTTGCGAGAAATATTGAGGAGTTTGGCGAGCGGCTTGGGCAGCTTGCCGCTTTCGACTAAGCCCATCGGAGCACCTTCTTCCGCCAGGCGTAGAGCAGGCCAAGGGCCAGAATCGCCACGAAGATCAACATTTCGACCAAACCAAAGGCGCCGTAGGTCTCGAGCTGCGTGGCCCACGGGAACATGAACACCGCTTCAACATCGAACATGACGAACAAAAGCGCGTAGATGTAATAGCGAATTTGGCTCTGCGACCAACCGGTTCCGACCGGGTCGACACCCGATTCGTAGACCAGATACTTCTGCTCTTGCGGGCGGGTGGGACGGAAGATCTTGCCGATGGCAAGAAGACCGGCACCGAGGCCGATACCAACGCCCGCGAAAATGGCGACGGTGAGGTACTGCCTGACGAAATCGGAGTACTCAGTCATCGTTCCCGGACACTACAGAAGGGCCGAACACGGCATGAAATCCTCGTGGCATAAGAGCGGTTCAATCTTCGGCGATCAGCGACCGGCGGTGGTGGACCCAGAAGAGGATCCGGCCGAACCGAGGTTGATCGAGTCAGTAGGACGTTCGAACTGCACTGCCGCTGGCGTGGCGTTGCGAGCGGGGTGAAGCAGGAGATCGGGGAAGATGCCGTAGCCGACGGTGACAACCACGCAGATGCCAATGGCCAGCGACGCAGCGAACGGCACGCGGAGGCGCTTGGAGCGATCGATGACATCTTCGGTTCCGTCGTCGCCGCCGGACATGAACATGGCGACGATGATGCGGAGATAGAGGAACGCCGAGATGACCGCAGACACCATGGCGATGATCGCCAGCGGCACCGCATGTGCATCGGCGGCCGCTGTGATGGCCAAGAACTTGGCGAAGAAGCCAGCGGTAAACGGAACACCGGCCTGGGCGAGCAACAGCACGATGAACGAACCCGCCAACCAAGGGTTGGAGCGAACAAGGCCCTTGTAATCGGAAAGCTGGTGGTTGCCATCGCCCTTGCGGCCCACGATGGTGGCGACACCAAATGAGCCCGCCACCATGAAGGTGTACACGGCGACGTAGAACGCAGCAGCGGTAATGCCATTGGTGCTGTTCGCTTCGATCGCCATGAGGATGAAGCCGGCGTGACTAATTGAGGAGTACGCCAGCATGCGCTTGACGTTGCTCTGCACAATGGCAAGCGCCGCACCAATCACCATCGAAAGAATCGCCAACACGTAGACGATCGGCTTCCAGGTCGAGGCGTAGTTCGAGAACGTGAGCATGAAGACACGCACGAGCCCAGCAACAGCAGCTGCCTTCACACCAGAGGCCATCCATGCGGTTGCCGGAGTTGGTGCACCGTCGTAGACGTCGGGGCTCCATGCATGGAACGGCACTGCAGAGATCTTGAAGGCAAGGCCAACAAGCACCAGCACGAGGCCGAGCAGCAGCAGACCGTTATGAATCGGAACAACCGCTGCCATGAAATCGCGAATGTCGACAAAGTTGGTTGAGCCGGTTGCGCCATAAAGCATTGCGATGCCGTACAGCAGGAATGCTGACGAGAAGGCACCAAGGATGAAGTACTTCAGGCCCGACTCTTGCGATTGCACTCGACGCAGGTTCATGCCGGCAAGGACGTAGACCGCGATCGAAAGTGTTTCGAGTCCGATGAACAGAACGATGAGATCGTTCGACATCGCCATGATCACGCCACCGACTGCCGAGAGCAGCACGAGGACGTAGAACTCTGGACCGCTCATTGATTCGCGGCGCAGGAATCCGTCGGCGAGAAGTGCAGCGAGAACAACGCCGGCGCACAGCACCACGGTGATGAACAATGAGAAGCCGTCGATCCCGACTGCTCCCCCGGCGGTACTAAACGGACCGGTGTGCGCTTGGTCGAGATTCCACCAAAGCACGGAGTTCCAACCCTGCACCCGCGCCCACATCGGGACAACGCTGATGGCCGCCGCAACGGCGATGGCAACAGTGGTCCAGGTGAAGAGTCGCTTCGGCGCATGCTTCTTCAGGAATGAAGAGAACGTAAGCGTCAGAAGACCGCCCACCAACAAAATGAGCATGGGCAGAAGTGCGAGCCAATCAATTGATGGGCCAGCAACGTGAACGATTCCGGAATCGATGGGCTCGATCGGAACTTGAGCGAGGAGCGACGCGATCACTGGTTCGCTCCTTGTCCGTTCGTGGCCACACCAAGCGCGTGCTCCCCGGTCAGGGTGTGCGAGGACTCGGTGATGTGAAGAAGGTCAGCGCCATTGCGGGTAATCGGTTCGTGGAACCCATCGACCTGAACTTCGAGACGAGTGACAACGCGCTTCACCGACGGAGCGATGCGATCGAGCACCGGCTTCGGGTAGATGCCCAAGAAGATGATGAGTCCGACAAGCGGAACCATGACGAGCTTCTCGGAAATCTTGAGATCCGGGAAGGTCTTGTTTGCTTCGTCTGGTTCGCCTTGGAACACACGCTGGTACGCCCAGAGCAAATACAGCGCCGCGATGATCACGCCTGTTGCCGCGATGACCGCCCACCAGCGGTGAGCAATGAACGTGCCGAGAAGAACAAGGAACTCGCCAACGAATCCGTTCAGACCAGGAACGCCGATCGAGGCGAGCATCACAAGTGTGAAGACGCCGGCGAAGATCGGTGCGACCTTTGCGATGCCCTTCAGTTGTGAAATCTCGTAGGTGTGTCGACGGGTGTAGAGGAAACCAAGAAGGATGAACAACGCACCGGTCGTGATGCCGTGGTTGATCATTTGCAGCACCGAGCCTTCGATGCCTTCCACGTTGAGTGCGAACAGACCCATCAGCGCGAAGCCCATATGCGCGACCGATGAGTACGCAACCAGTCGCTTGAGGTTTCGTTGCATGGCCGCGACGATGCCGCCATAGACCACACCGATCGTGGCCAACGTGAGCATCACCGGCGCGAACCACACCGTTGCCTCGGGGAACAGCTCGAGTCCGTAACGAAGGAATCCGTACGTACCGAGTTTGAGAAGAATGCCGGCGAGGTCGATCGAACCTGCGGTCGGTGCTTCGGTATGCGCATCGGGCAGCCACGTGTGGAACGGGAAGGACGGAACCTTCACCGCAAACGCGATCGCCATGCCGAGGAACAACCAACGACCGGTGCTGGTGGCCAAGTTGTCGGTGGCGATGATCTTGGTGAAGTCGAACGACACGCCGCCCTTATCGCCAGCGCCAGCAAGCACGGCCAAGGTCACGATGGACACCAGCATGAATGCGGAACCAAGCATCGTGTAAAGGAAGAACTTCGTTGCCGCATAGACGCGACGTCCGTGACCCCACTTGCCAATGAGCATGTAGAGCGGAACCAGCGTGATCTCGAACATCAAGAAGAAGAGGAAGAGATCGAGTGAAAGGAACGCACCCATACAACCCGCCATAAGCAGGGTGAGCCACGCGTAATAACCCTTCGGGCTGTGTTCCGGTTTCGCGGCGAACAACGCGATCGGGAACAAGATGCCGGTGAGGACAACGAGGAACAGCGAGATGCCGTCGACGCCAAGGAAGAACTTGATATCGAGCGATTGCACCCACGTCTGCTGAACAACGAACTGGAAGCCTGCATCGTCGGTCTTGAACTCGATCAACAGTGCGATGCTGAGAATGCCAGTGAGTAAAGCGGTAATGATCGCCATTTGTCGCGAAAGTTCCGGACGCGAACTTGGCATCAGCGCGATCAGCACTGCACCGATCATCGGGACGAAGATCAGTGCCGGCAGGATCGGGAACGACGATGCGCCTTCAGAGGCGAACACGGAGGAGAGAAGTGACGCAGTCATCAGAAGCTCACCTGCGTCATCACGAAGGCGACAATCAGAACGGCACCAACGCCGATCATGAGCGCGTACCAACGCACGTAGCCGTTTTCAATGGCACGAAGTCGGGAGGCGCCACCGCGAGTGGCTCGACCGACACCGTTAACTGCACCATCGATAACCACCTTGTCGAACATGGCAATGAGTTCAAAGCCCTTGCGGCCGAGGCCACCCATAAATGCGGTAATGCCCTGGTCGATGTACCAGCCATTCGCAAAGAACGGCAGCTCGATCTTGCTGGGATCGACCTTCTTCTTCAGGTACACCCAGTAAGCGCCGAAGATGCCCAGCAACGCGATGGTCGTTGAGATGAGAAGTTCAACTGTGAGTTGAACGCCACCGAGCGAAAGGTGCGCCTGGTTCTCGCCCACCACCGGCTCAAGCCAGCGATTAAGGAACTCGAGATGCTCGGTGAACGGAAGATTGAGTACACCTGCGATCGCAGCGAAGAACGCCAACACGATGAGCGGCACAAGCATTGGCCACTTCGATTCGTGCGGATGCACCGCGCCATGACCGGCCTCGTGTCCAGCATCGGCATGTGCGTCATCGTGAGCCTCGGCATCGGCAGCGTCGGTTGCGGTGTGTGCGTCGAGGTTCGCGAGTTCAGCATCGGCTGATTCGCCCCAACGAGCATCGCCGTAGAAGACACGGAACACGAGACGGCTCATATAGAACGCGGTGAGCAGCGCCGTGATGAGTCCGATCACATAGAGGATCGGGCTCTTGTGCAAGGCATAGGCGAGGATGTCGTCCTTCGACCAGAAACCGGAGAACGGCGGAACACCAGCGATCGCAAGCCAGCCGATGATGAACGTGACTGCGGTAACCGGCATGAGTTTGCGCAAGGCACCCATGCGACGCATGTCTTGTTCTTCATGCATGCCGTGAATAACCGAGCCGGCGCCGAGGAAGAGCAGCGCCTTGAAGAAGGCGTGCGTGATCATGTGGAAGATCGCCGCGCTGTAACCACCAACACCAACAGCCAGGAACATGTAGCCGAGCTGCGAGACCGTCGAATAGGCGAGCACCTTCTTGATGTCGTTCTGTGCGACCGCGATCGTGGCGGCGAACAGGGCGGTGAGGCCGCCGACCCAGGCGATGATCGT
>JALQSZ010000115.1 GCA_023264135.1 Acidimicrobiales bacterium | reverse complement strand
CGCGCCCGCGGCGCCCCGCCCCAACGGACTCACGCCGAATTTCGACATCATCCCTGAGCAGATTCGCTCCCGGATTGCGATGACAATTTCGTGCACCGACGCCGACCACCTTCCGAGGGTCAGCAATGCCGGCGAGGTCATCGACCATTCGAGTGGACCAGTGCAAGTGATGCACAACGGCGTACTTGTCGAAGATGGCTGTTACTACGGCGTCCTCTCTGGCGAAATCATTCGATGCCTTCGCGGCATTCATGAACCGCAAGAGGAAGTGGCGTTTTCGGTCATCATGAAGCGACTCGCAGAAACGCTTCCCGCCGGCCACACGCCCACAATGATCGAACTCGGAAGTTTCTGGGCCTATTACAGCCTCTGGTTCCTCAATGACTTTCCCGATGGCACTTCAATTTGTCTCGAACCAGATGCACATCATCTCGAGGTCGGAAAACGCAACTTTGCAATCAACGGTCGAACCGGCACCTTCATCAACGCCGCGATTGGGATCGGCGGCGGTTCCGTTCGAGGTTTCATCACCGAAACCAACCCCAACCCGGTCGATCTTCCGTCGCACGATCTCGAGTCGCTACTCGAGACATGCAAGATCGATCATGTCGATGTCCTTCTTTCCGACATTCAAGGCGGAGAAGTTCCACTTCTCATCAGAGCAAGCGAACGCCTTCGCCAAGGCGCGGTTCGCTTCCTTGTCGTAAGCACTCACGATCTCTCGATTACCGGAAGTGCAACCACCCACCAACAAGTTCTCGACATCTTGTTGTGGTCAGGCGCTCACATCATCGCTGAACATTCCATCTCGGAATCGTTCAGTGGCGATGGTCTGATCGTCGCCTCATTCGATCCGCGAGACAAAGACATGCGCATCGATATTTCACATAACCGAAGCCGCAATTCGCTTTTCGGAGAGTGGGAACCGAGGGCCGAGAGCTACCGCCTTCAATTACTCGAAGCGAAAGCTGATCTCGAACGGATTCGTTCGACGCTTCCGTTCCGCGTTCGCCGCAAGGTTCTCAACGTTTGGAACGCACTGAAGAACTAGCGCTCAGGACTGCGCCTGAAACCAGTTCAACGTCGCAAGCGCGCCATCGTTGAGAGAGGTTTGTGGTTTCCAGCCCAGCTGAGTGCCAGCAAAGCCAGGGTTGAGCGCTGAACGCTGAAGCTCGCCAACACGAGGTGGCGCATAGATCGCCGAGGATTCGACACCTGCGGCGTCGGCCATCGCCCGATACAGCGTGTTCACTGACGTTTCGACACCTGTACCGATGTTGCAAAGAACACCATCGCCACGATCGGCGGCGCGAACAAAAGCGTCGACGACATCGTCGACGTACACAAAATCGCGAGTTTGTTCTCCGTCACCGAAAATCCGACATTCTTCGCCACTCAGCAATTTGCCGGCGAAGATTGCAACCACTCCCGCCTCGCCATGGGGATCTTGGCGAGGTCCATAGACGTTGGCAAGCGCCAACGCGGCGTAGTTCAGACCATGGAGATACTTGAACGCGTGGAGGTAGTCATCGATGACCTTCTTCGCCACGCCGTAGGGAGAAATCGGATGCTGGGAATGCTGTTCGTCGACCGGAAGGTCTTCGGGAGCTGGGTCGCCATAAATGGTTCCGCCGCTGGATGCAACAACAACTTTGCGAGCGCCAGCCAAACGAGCGGCTTCGATCACATTCAACCCACCGAGAACGTTGACCTCGGCATCGAAAAGGGGGCGTTCAACGGAAACTCGAACATCGGCTTGCGCCGCCAGATGAAAAACAACTTCCGGCGCAGCGTCGGCAATCGCGTTTGGGATTTCGGCGGAGCGCACATCGAGTTCGACGAACGAGAACTTCTCCCCCGCCTCGCGCGCACCATCGAGGTTCGAGATTCGACCAGTTGCGAGATTGTCGATCACGGTTACCGAGTGACCCTCAGCGAGGAGTCGGTCAGTCAGTGTCGAACCGATAAATCCGGCACCGCCGGTCACTACTGCGCGCATTGTTAGTTACTTTCAGGCACTCGAGCGCCGGACAATTCGGAGTGTGCGGGCAATTGCACCCCGGCGCCAATCACGGAACCGCCAGTGATTGTGGAATCAGGACCGATACGCGCACCGTTGGCAACGATCGAGTCGTGCACGCGAACTCCTGGCCCGATTGTGACGTCGTCTAACAAAATCGAGTTGGTGACGACCGCGCCATTTCCGATCACGACATCGGAGCCCAGAACGGAGTTTTCGACTCGTGCCGACGTATCGATTTCATCGGAGTTCAGAACTGCTTGCTCGTTTGCGCGAACCCCGTCGATGAGATCGAGTTGCGCACGCAAGTACGTTTCTGGGGTTCCGGCGTCGATCCAATAGGTATCGCTGTGAAGCGCGTACAACGAGCCGTCGGCAACCATTGCCGGAAACGTTTCTCGTTCAATGGACACTTTGCGGTCAGTCGCGATGCGATCGAGCACCGATGGCTCGAGCACATAGGTGCCGGCGTTGATCCAGTTGGTCGGAGCGGTACCCGGCGCTGGCTTTTCGACAAATTCGAGAACACGTCCGTCGTCATCGATCGGAACGACGCCGTAGCGAGATGGGTCGTCTACTGGTGTCAGCGCGATTGTGCCTTCAGCGCCGTGACCCTTATGGAAGTTCCAGAGTTCGGTCACGTCGAGGTCAGTAAGCACATCGCCATTGACAACGATGAACGTGTCGTCGATTCCCGCTGATCGAGCAGCAAACCCCACCGCCCCAGCAGTATCGAGCGGTTCGGGCTCGACGGCGTAGTGCAGCACAACACCAGCGCAGACACCGTCGGGATAGGCATCGAGAAATGCGTCGGGGCGATAGCCAAGCGAAAGGACCGCTTCAGTGACTCCATGCGATCCGAGCGCAGCGATGACGCGTTCGATCATCGGAATTCGAACGATCGGGAGCATCTGCTTCGGGAGATCATTCGTGAGTGGCCGCAGGCGAGTGCCAAAGCCACCAACGAGGACGACCGCTCTCACTGGCCCGCCGCAACGGTCGTGGCGGTGGTGGGCACCGTGTCGACGGCACCAGACGCAACAGTGGTTGCGGTCGAATCAAGCGGAATGGTCGACACTGACGGATCGATGGTCACTGTTGTTGGATCGACCGTGAGTTTCGGCGCGTCGGCGGGCATACGGGCGATGACCACCACGATCACACCGATGACGACGGCTGCAGTTACCGCCAACGGGAACGCCAACCGGCGCTTCGGGCGCTGCTCAACCTGCCCGCTTTCTCGGGCCAATCGGGCTGCCTTCTTGGCCTGAGATGCTTTACCCATAGTCCGACGATGTTAGCGGTCAACACCGTTCAGGCCGGTCAGAGTCCGTTCAGCGGCCAGAACGACGCCGGTCGATCAGTTCAGAGAACAGATTTTCGTAGGACTCCGCAACTGCAGCGGGTGAGGCCCATCGTTCGACAAAGACGCGACCCGAAGCACCCATTCGATCCGAACGATCTCGATCGTCGATCAACTCCCCAAGCGCGGCGCGAAACGCGGCCGGATTTTCCGGCGGAACGGAGAGCCCCGCACCAGCTCGCTCAATTGTTCGTTCCACTTCGGTACCAGGATCGACACTTGCGACAATCGGGCGACCGGCCGCAAGGATTGAATACAACTTCGACGGGACACTCGACCACGCCAATCCTGCCCTGAGCGGCACAACGTGCACATCGCCAGCGGCCAAGACCTCAGGCAATCGTTCGATGGGCTGCATTCCGATAAAGCGCACGTTCGGAAGGTCAGCAGCGTCTCGTTCGAGGTCAGGTCGTGCCGAGCCTCCCCCATTAATGACGAACACAACATCGGGTCGCGTCGTGAGGAACGAACGCGCAGCATCGAGCACGAGGTCAAGCGATTGCGAGAAACCGACGTTGCCTGCGTACATCACGACTGTTTTACCGATTAAGTCGTACTGCTCCCGATAGGAGTTCTCACGCGCCGAAGGGCGAATCGCTTTGGTGTCGACAAAGTTCGGAATGACTCGCACCTTCTCCGCCTGGAGACGCGCTTGGTCACCTTCGAGACCGCGAGTGATTTTGGCCCGCACGTTTTCGGCGAGGTCATCGGAGAGAACCGTCACTGCGTCGGAAATTCTGTAGCTCAATCGTTCAAGTGCGCGTGCGCCCTGAATCACTCGCTCTCCGCTCAAGAGTCCAAGTTCTATTGCCACGTCAGGGAAGACGTCTTGAATGTTGAAGACCAATGGAGCCCGACGCGCGGTTGCCGCAATGCGTCCTGCCATGCCGAGTGTCAGCGGTGGAGACATCGCCAGCACTGCGTCGGGGCGTACACGACTGAATGTTCCAACAAGGGTCGCCAACGCAGTGAAACCACCGAACGCAAGTGCGCGCGCGGGAATGTTTCGCTTGTCAGTCGGGAACGGATGGACTCGACTAATTCGACCCCACTCCGTCTTTTCCGTTCGCACCAACTGGCCATCCCAACCGGCCTCGATCGCGTGCTGTTGGTACCAAGGCAACGACGTCACCACATGAAGGCGATGCCCACGGTCAATAAGTTCGTACGCAATGCGAGACATCACGGTGCCCGTTGGCGCGACATCGGGATCGAAATGAGGACAAAGAACGAGAAGGTTCACCGGTTCTCCCGGTAGATGGACAAAAGCGTGTGTGCGGGTACAGACCAAGTAAATGTTTTCGCTCGATCAAGACCTTTACGAGCAAGCACCGTACGACGTGTCGGGTCGTCAAGGATGGCACTCAGTCCTGATGCCCATGCGCCGACATCAATGGGATCAATCAGTTCCCCGGCGTCGCCGACAACTTCGGGCAACGATCCGGCATCGCTCGCCACCACTGGACAGCCCCGACTCATGGCTTCAAGAACCGGCACTCCGAATCCTTCATAGAGGGAAGGAAAGGCCATAACCGCCGCCGCGCGGTAGAGCAGGTCGAGATCAGATTCCGCGATACGGCCTGTCCGGATCACTTTCCCGGAAACGCCATAGGCCTCGATCGTTGAGGAAACGACGGACTCCGATGATCCGACACCACCCGTAAGTACCAAGCGGGCGTCGTCGTGCGACTCAGCAATTCGTGCAAACGCGGCAACCAGCGTTGCGTGATTTTTATGCGGATACGTGATCGCCGGATAGATGATGAATGGCCGACCCGTAAGACCGAGCTCTTCAAGAAGTTCGTTGGAACGCTGATGATCAAACGCGACACCAGGGTCATCGATTCCGCACGGGACAATTTCAATGCGGTCTCGAGAAACAGCAACGCGCTCGACGACGTCGCCGGCGGCAACGGCCTGGTGGTGGTGCGGACGGGATCGGGCGACATCGACCTCGGCCGGTCGTGAGCGGCCCCCTCGTCGTCGCGGCGACCGAGATCGAGGCCGCCCACGTCCCTGCCGGTCTGCCGGTCG
>JALQSZ010000114.1 GCA_023264135.1 Acidimicrobiales bacterium | reverse complement strand
CTTCACCTTGTCCATGAATCCCATGGCTGTACCTCCGGATCGGTTGTGTCAATCATCGTAACGGACCACTCCGCTGCGTGACCGGGAGAATCGCTTCACCGACTACCGTCCGAGCGATGCCTGCGTACCTCTCCCCCGCCTGGTTCACCGAGGCCGACGCGCTCCTACGCGCCAATCAAGCGCTCAGCGCTCAGTCACGAGGCGTGCAGTTAGTCCTCGAACAACGCGTCGGCGACGGTTCGAGCAAGATCATCTGGCATGTGCGCTTCGCCGACGGCGTCGTCTCGATGACACAGGGGCCCGCCGACTCCGCCGATGTCGTGTTCGTGAGCGATGCAACAACCGCCGACGGAATTCGCAGCGGCGCGCTGAGCGCGCAGGCCGCGTTCATTGCCGGTGATCTTCGCGTGGAGGGTTCGATCAACGCGCTGTTAGATCACGGCGATTTGTTCGCTGCGCTTGAAGACGTACTCGGCCCGCTGCGCTAAGCACAACGGGCCGAGACCAAACAGTTTCAGTTTTTTCGGCACCAGAAGGTGCAAACAGAATCAGATGAGTCCGAGTTCCTTCACGCCGTCACGCTCTTCAACGAGTTCAGCAACCGACGCGTCGATGCGTCCACGTGAGAAATCGTCGATGTCGAGACCCTGCACGATTTCGTACTTGCCGTTCGCGCAGGTAACCGGGAACGAAGAGATGATGCCTTCGGCAACGCCGTAGGAACCATCGGACGGAATCGCCATCGACACCCAATCGCCCTTGGCCGAACCAAGTGCCCAGGTACGCATGTGATCAATCGCTGCGTTTGCAGCTGATGCAGCGCTGGAAAGTCCACGAGCCTCGATGATCGCCGCGCCGCGCTGTTGCACGGTCGGGATGAAATCGTTTTCAAGCCATGCCTGATCGTTGACCAGCGCTGCTGCGTTCTGACCCTTGACCTCAGCGTGGAAAAGGTCGGGGTACTGCGTGGCGGAGTGGTTACCCCAGATCGTCATCTTGGTGATGTCCGAAACGGTGGTGCCGGTCTTGGCCGCAACCTGTGCCATCGCACGGTTGTGATCGAGACGAGTCATTGCGGTGAAGCGCTCGTTCGGAATGTTCGGCGCGTTGTTCATCGCGATAAGAGCGTTGGTGTTGGCCGGGTTACCGACAACGAGGATCTTGACGTCAGCAGCAGCGTTGTCTGACAGCGCCTTGCCCTGTGGCTTGAAGATGCCACCGTTCGCTTCGAGGAGATCCTTGCGCTCCATGCCCTTCGAACGCGGACGTGCGCCAACAAGCAGCGCATACGAGATGTCGCCGAATGCTTCGTTGGGATCATCAGTGCGAACGATGTCGGACAGCAGCGGAAATGCGCAGTCTTCAAGTTCCATGGCAACGCCCTTGAGCGCGTCCATTGCCGGCGTGATGTCGAGAAGTTGGAGGATGACCGGCTGGTCTTCTCCGAGCATCTGACCACTAGCGATACGGAACAGAAGGCTGTAGCCGATCTGACCGGCAGCACCGGTGACAGCTACGCGAACGGGGGTCTTCACGGGGGGGTCCTCCACGGGGACGTCAGGTTGACGGGCCGACACTAGTCAGCCCGAAGAACCCCTGAAAAAGCGAAGGATTAAAGCGTGACGGGATAGGGGAACTTGGAGTCCACCCCGCCATCAACAACAAGTGTGCGACCGGTCACATAGGCCGACATATCGCTGGAAAAGAACAGTGCCGCAGAGGCGATATCGGAGGTTGACCCCATCTTGCCCATAGGCGAATTTCCGGCATTGAGCGCACGTTGTTCGTCGGTGAAGGCCGCTTCCATTCGTGGGCTGAGGATGGTTCCGGGGGCAACCGCGTTGGCGCGAATGCCAAACCCGCCGAGTTCAATTGCCAGGGTCTGCACCCACGCCATGAGTCCGGCCTTGGCCGCTCCATATGCAGCGTGCATTGGTGCCGCGGTCAGACCGCTGACCGACGCGATGAACACCATCGTGCCGCCATCGGTCTTCGACATACGACGACCGAACTCTTGTGACAACAGAAACGCGTGACGGAGACAAATATCGATTTCCCAATCGAAGGTGTCGTCAGTCATGTCGAGAATGGATTCCCAACGCGCCATACCAATGATGTCGACGAGACCATCAATACGACCGTTGATCGCCTCAGCGTCGGCAGCGAGCTTCTTCGCACCTTCACGAGTGGTGACATCGCCAACCCATGCAACACCGGCGGGACCAATTTCGGCGGCAATTTCCGCAGCACGATCGGCATCGACATCGACACACACAACGGTCTTGGCGCCGGCCTGCACAAGTGCGTGCGAAGTCATACGTCCCATTCCCACACCGGCGCCAGCAACCACAAAGGTGCGGCCATCAACGCGAAGGCGGGAAAGGAAATCGGGTACGGGAGAGTTGTCACCGGTTGTCATCGCACAGTTCCGTTCGTGAGTAGTTCGTTGATTGAAAACGTCATGCCATCACCACGCCGCCGTTGGGACGAATCACTTGGCCAGTCACAAACCGTGACGCATCGCTGGCGAGATACAACATCGCCCAAGTCTGATCTTCGGGAGTGGCGATTGTGCGCAGCGGAGACTGCGCAGCGCGTGTGTTTGTGTAGGACTCGCGTTCGGCTTCGTCGATGGAACCGTCGGCATTTGTCCAACGCCCTTGCACCATCGGCGTATCGGTGAAACCGGGAGCAATGGCATTGACGCGAATGTTGCTGGCGCCAAGTTCAACGGCTGCACAACGAGTGAGGTGCGACACCGCAGCTTTGGTCATTGCATAAATAGAGAGTGTCGGTGCGGGCATATCGCCACCAGCTGACGACACGTTGATGATTGAGCCGCCGTTCGTCATCGCTCGACCGGCAGCGGCAACACCCCAATACGTTCCCCACAAATTGACCTTGGTGATGAACTCAACATCGTCCGGCGTTGCATCGACGATGTTCATGTAGCGAATAACGCCGGCGACGTTTGCCCAGATGTCGAGACGACCGTGCATCTTGATTGCTGCGTCGGCGAGTGCATTGACCTGATCGCGATCAGAAACATCGGTGGGCACAACCGTGGCGTTGCCGCCGGCAGCGGCGACCATTGCCGCGGTTTCTTCAAGACCAGCGACACCGACATCGGCAATGAGCACGTTGGCGCCAGCCTGGGTGAAGGTGATGGCCGCTTGGCGACCGATGCCGCCGGCCGCGCCAGTGATGACCGCGGTGCGGCCATGTAACGAGAACTGTTCGACGAGTTCGTTGGAGAGGGCCGGACGGCCGTCAGTGTTCGAGGTCATTGCTCGGTTCCTCTCGTTTGCGTCGGCGACGCGGGCCTTCTGGCGGTCGTTGTTTCCACCATCAATTTTCGCTATTGCGAAGAACTCTTCGCTATGCTGCGGCCACCGTAGGACACCGGTCACACCCGGTCAATCGACCCGAAGGTGCCGTCATGGCCCGTCCCGCACCGGCTGCGAGCCGAGCGATCCAAATCCTCGACCTGCTCGTGACCCACCCCACCGAGCGGTTCACCCTGACCGAACTCGTTCGCCGAACCGGCATGAGTTTGGGTTCAGCCCACGCAACGCTTGCCGTGCTCGAAGGCAGCGGACACGTTTCGCGCAACGCAACGACGCGCGCCTATTCACTCGGACCAGCTCTCGTAGTTGCCGGCGTGGTTGCGCTTGAACATCACCCTGCAATTGATGCAGCGCGCCAGGTCATCGAACCGTTGGCCGAAGAGTTAGGCGTTGAAGTGGTGGTGTCGGCACGCACGGTTGACGAAATCATTTTTGTGGCGCGCTCTGGCCAGCACAGCGCATTTGGTCCTGGCGTGCGCGAAGGCGAACGCGTTCCGTTGGTGCCACCACTTGGCGCAGTGTTTCTCGCGTGGTCAGAGAATCGCGAAGTTGAACAATGGCTTACGCGTTCCCCCGATACTTCTTCTGCAGCGATAGCTCGTTACGAAGCTTCGCTTGAACTCGCACGCACGCGTGGGTTTGCCGTCACCGCCGGTTCCGATACTCAACGACAACTCGGTGAACGCACCTATTCACTTTCGGACTCCCCCAGCAATACCGAGCTACGGAACGACGTCACCGAATTATTCGCAGTGCTCGCAACCGAGGACTACCCCGTTGTCGACCTCAAAGCGAACAGTCGCTTCGATGTCGGCACAATCGCTGCACCCGTCTTCGGAGCCGATGGTGACGTCATCGCGGCAATTTCCGCGACCGGATTTCCACCGGGCCTTGATGCCGAAACCGTGATCAACGCCGGCACCAAAATCCGCGACGCTGCAGCAATCGCCACCAGATCCTCTCGAGGCCGATTTCCGACTACGTAGAGATTCATACGGAGTTACTGTTTCCAGAGATTTTCAATGCGTGGCGGGAGTGAACTGTGGCGGCGTCAACTTCAAGGCCAACTCTTCGAAAATTCGGCGTTCTCATCCTTGTGCTTGGCATCGGCAGTCTGGTGATGGTTGAAACCAGTTGTTCTTCCAATTGCAGCGCTTCTTGCGTTGGTCCTCGTGCAGAAATTTCTGCAGGTTCAACAATTGCTGCAGTCGAAGCCTGTGACAGCGCCAACATCTGCACGCGTCAAGAGTTCGGGCCGTTATCGCTATCAGTGCAGTCACGCTCATTCACGTTGCGAGTTCCCGATCAGGGATCAACGACAACTCTCACGCTTAGCGCGTACGGATTCGACGGAGTCGAAGTCGCGTCTGGAACAGTTGAATCAACATTTGGCGATTCATCCTGCGGCTGCAAGGGCCCAGCGAAATTCGCGATCTACCCCAACGTTGTGCGGGCAGACGAGCAATAAAGGTTTGATCCGCTGATCACGCAGTGACGCGGGCGACGAACTCGGCCATTTCGGTGACGCCTTCGACGGCTTCGGGGAACGCCGGGTAGCTCATCGTCCAGATATGTGGCATCTCGGGGTACACGCTGAGTGTCACGTCAACACCTGCGGCTTGTGCAACATCGGCGAGTTTGCGTGAATCGTCGAGCAGCACCTCGGCATCGCCTACGAGGATGAGCAATGGCGGCGCGCCGTTCCAATCGCCAAACAGCGGCGAAGCAATCGGGTTGGTCGGGTCGGCGCCACCGAGATAGGCCGGCGCTGCTTCTTCTGCCGAGGTGCGCGAAAACAACTTGTCGGATTCCGCGTTCGTGTCGTAGGTGTCGGCGGTGATCGTGAGATCGACCCACGGCGAACAGCAAATAACGCCAGCGGGGAGCACACCGTCGGCCAGCGCGTGCATGGTCACCGAAGCAGCGAGCCCGCCACCAGCAGAATCACCGGCGATCACGATGCGGCCGGTGTCGATCCCTTCGGCAAGCAGCGATTCCCAAACGGCAAAGCAATCGTCAACCGCTTTGGGAAACTTGTGCTCCGGAGCGAGTCGATACTCAACCAAGAGCACTCGAGCGCCAAGCACTGCGGCGAGAT
>JALQSZ010000113.1 GCA_023264135.1 Acidimicrobiales bacterium | reverse complement strand
GGCCCAGATCGGATTCGAACTGTTTTCATTCTCTCGCTAAGCGTTAACTCCCACTCACTGTCACCATGAGCGCCGCGTTCGTTCCACTTCCACCGCTTGTCGAACACTGCAGTCCACCCGTCGCCGAACACGAGGAAGTGTTGGACCCAACGTACGGGTTCGACCAAGTAATCGTGATCGACTTCGCTGCGGACCCAGCAGTGAAAGAAACAGAGCCACTCGTGCCTGTTGCGATCCCTGCGCTTTGAGTACGCCAGTTACCTTGCGTTCCTGCACCGATTTGATCGGGTGGGTAACTCGCCCATTGACCGCCATTGAGAACGGCATCGCCACACGCAAGCGGTGCAGATGAGGTATTCACAACAGTGATCGTGACGGCACGCGCGCTCGTCGTGTCTCCCGACGGAGGGACGAGCGACTGAGCGGCTGAACCTGAAACTCGACATGCAGTCACTGGCGTGTCGTTGGCAATTGCTTGTGCCATCTTCGCTCCGGCGTCGGCACCATATTTCGAGACCAACGCCGCCTTGAGATCAGACCATGTGCGCAATGCGGCCCCGCAAGCGCCGGTAACGGCCCGCTGAAAGTTTGAAACGCCATCGACGACAACCTTTCCTCGCGTTGTCATTGGAGCCGTACCGACACAGGTAACAGGATCAACGGTTCCGTTGTCTTTACTTAGTTGCGAATGGGAATAGCGATTCCCACACGACCATGCCGTCACGCTGTCGTCGCAACCGGAGAGAAAACCTTCTGGATAGGTTGACGGAATTGGTCCCGGATATGCGAAGAACGCTGGGTCTTCGGTCCGACCGAGTCCCGGCGGGTTTCCGACGACTGACCCAACCTTTGTCGCAATTGGAGTCGCAGGGTCAGCAACATCGCCCCAATTGGAATGTGACCACACGTCTTCATGAATATGAAGTGCCCGGCCGAGCCCATTCAGCACATTGCACTTTGCGTTGTCAGACGAAGTGTTTCCCTTTGCTGGGTCGGGAAAGCTGCATGCGTTGGTCACCCCACCAAAGGCATTGGTGATTTTGGTCTCTGACGCAATGACGGAACCGTTCTTATCAAGCAGACCCGCTGCACTTGCGACAGAAAAATCTAAATACTGCTGATAAAGCGCAAGACATTTGGAGATCTCCACCCAGGCTTGGGCTTGGGTCCTGTTCGTGCCATCGCCGTAATCGCCTTCATCGCAATGACGTGCGGCTGGGTTAGGGAATCCGTCAAGTGGATTGTCGGGTTCACCCACCGCTCCAAACGTTCCCGAACCACCGGCCAACACTGCGATCGAGCCTGGCTCGAAACAATCCGCGGGTTTCTGATCCGACGTACAAGCGAGAAATCGCGTGATCATCTCGTGCACGGGCTTTTGTGACAACACGCTCGAGTCCACTGAACCAAAGGCGTCGGCTTGGTTGACAGAGGAGCCGACAAACAAGCCGGCAGCCGCTATGACTGCGATGAGCGCAACGAGGAATGATCCACGCTTTCCAAAGTTCCGGGAAGGTCGTACGCGTTTCATCATTATTGAACCTCGACATTCCATCGAAGGAGTTGCACATTCTCCGATGGCTTCTGGTCAGCCTCGCTGAGGAGTCGAGCAAGCACGACATCCAATTCATCGGCGACGGCATTGGCATCGGCTTGTTTATCAAAGGCCTCGCCCACAAAGAGACGGTTGTCCAAATTGTCGGCAGCGGCAACGAGGACCGCACCATTCGCCGATTCCATCGCTGCCACCCATCGAGTAGCCGCATCGACAAGAGGAACTATCGGCGTAGGAATATCGGTGAATCGACTGAGCGTCAGCCCTGCCCCAGTAAGTGATGAACACTCCTCAATGCCGTTACCAGCAGCAAGTACGAGTGCGAGGTCGTGATCAGCTCCATCGGAACGGGCGGCAAAAGCTTCGATCGCGTCTGAAGTCTGGCGAGAAGCCGTATCGCACGGATGCATCGCATCGGCGACTTGGTCGAACCACACCGAAACTTCCTCGGGCGTTGCGCTGGCGCTGCCCTTGGGTACCGACGAACCTCCGGAACAGGACGCGAGCGTCACCATCAAGCCGAATGCAAGGACGGCAAAAGCCCCGACAACTCGCAACGGTCGTCGAGACAGAACTGCAAGTCGAAAGTCCACAGCGTTGACTCTACCTGCAAAAATCACTATCGCGGCGCGACGAGTTCGACAGCATTGCCATCGGGGTCACGAAGTTGAAGTGACGGCTTCCCCAGTTCATCAACCACTTCCGGCACATCGAGCCCGCGTGATCGAAGATGCGCGGCCCACGCTTCAAGCGTCGGTCCGTCAGCCACGGCAAAGGCCAAGTGATCAATCGGTGAGCGAGCGACATCAGGTTCACCCGGCGATACAACGATGACGAGACGAGCGTCGCGATGACGCAACGCCACCACATCGCCATGCTCAGACATGATTTCCATGCCGAGTGCTGCGCAGTACCAGTCAACTGATGCACGCACATCGCGCACGCACAATTGCAGATGACTAAACCCGAGCACTGGCGATTCCATCTACGTAGTCTGACCCGAAGAGGTGAACAATGTTTGACATCACACCAATCGGCTGGGTCCGCGGCGGGCGCATCGAAGCAGTCGATGACGATTGGGCCACCCTCGAGGCAACGATCGAACTCGATGCAACCCACTTCGGAGCTGAGTCACTTGCCGGACTCGAGGACTTCTCGCACGTTGACGTGATCTATGTGTTTCACGAGGTCGACGCTGCCGCAATTGAAACCGGCGCTCGACGCCCACGTGGCAATCTCGACTGGCCTGAAGTTGGCATCTTCGCTCAACGGGCACGCATGCGACCGAACCGACTCGGTGTCACCACCTGCGAACTCCTTGGCGTTGAGGCAGACCGCATTCAGGTGCGCGGCCTCGATGCCATCGATGGCACGCCAGTCATCGACCTCAAGCCCTACATGACGGGCTTCGCACCGCGCAGCGTTGTCCATCAGCCCGAATGGGCAATCGAGCTAATGGCGAACTACTGGGTTGACGATTCAGTTCAGTGACGGAAGTGGCGTTCGCCGGTGAAGACCATCGCAAGACCAGCAGCATTCGCAGCAGCAATTACTTCTTCGTCGCGAATCGAACCACCGGGCTGAATCACTGCCGTAGCACCTGCTTCGATCGCAGCATCAAGCCCATCGGGGAACGGGAAGAACGCGTCTGACGCATACGCGCCACCCTTTGCTCGACCTTCCGCCTTTGTCGCTGCAAGATGACCAGCGTCCCGTCGGTTCTGCTGACCGCAACCGATACCAACCGCTTGACCATCCTTCACTAGCACGATGGCGTTCGAGGTCACCTTGGCAACGACCTGCCACGCAAGGATCAGGTCGATCCACTCGGCATCAGTCGGTGCACGATCAGTCGCAACCGTCCAACCAGCGTTGTCGTCGGTGACGGGGTCGGGCGTTTGCACGAGGTAGCCGCCGTCGATGGGTCGCAGTGAAAGTCCGGAGGCACCCGGCGCAACGGCGGTGAGGATGCGCAGATTCTTCTTTTCTTGCAACGCGGCAAGTGCATCAGGCTCGTAACCAGGTGCGACAAGAACCTCAGTGAAGACCGGAGCAATTGCTTGAGCGACGTCGAGCGTTACCACTCGGTTCAACGCAATGATGCCGCCGAACGCGCTCACCGGATCGCACTCATGCGCACGGGTATAGGCGGTGAAAATATCGTCGGCGACAGCGACGCCGCATGGGTTGGCGTGCTTGATGACGACCGCTGCGGGACGTTCACCAATGGAATGCACGAGTCGCCACGCCGCTTCAGTGTCGTACACATTCAGGTACGACATTTCCTTTCCTCCGTGTTGCTGCGCGCTGTCCCACCAGCCGCGCTCACCGGCCGAGGAATAACGCGCGCCAACCTGATGCGGATTCTCGCCGTAACGAAGTACCTGCTCGCGCTTGAGTTCAATTGTGAGTGTTTCGGGAAGTTCCGCAGGCGCGTCAACAGTTTTGCCATTGGCCGGCATGCCCGCATCGAACCACGCAAGGATTTCTGCGTCGTAAGCCGCGGTATGCGCGAATGCATCGCGAGCCAATTGCGTGCGTGTCGCTTGCGACAGCGAACCACTTGACTTCAATTCGGAGATGATTGAGCCGTAACGCGACGGATCAGTCACGATTGCAACGTGTGCGTGATTCTTCGCTGATCCGCGCACCATGGCCGGACCACCAATGTCGATCAGTTCGATCGAAGGTTCTGCAGAGAACGGATACAGATTCGCAACGACAAGATCGATCGCTTCGATGCCGTACTTCTCCATGTCGGCGCGATGTTCCGCGTTCGTCGGGTCAGCGAGAATGCCGCCGTGAATCTTCGGATGGAGCGTGACAACGCGGTGACCAAGAATCGCGGGGAATCCAGTGAGATCGGCAACATCGGTAACGGGAATGCCGGCTTCGGCAATGACGCGCGCCGTTCCACCGCTTGAAACGAGATCCCAACCGAGTGCATTGAGTTCTTGCGCAAACTCGACGATGCCGGACTTGTCGTACACAGACAGAAGAGCCCTCACTGGACACTTCCCCTTTCGATGATGGCGGAAATGGTTTGAACGTAAATGCGGCGCTCAACTGCCTTGATGCGTTCGTGCAGTGACTCGACGGTGTCATCGGGTTTCACCACAACCGCTTCTTGGGCGAGGATCGGACCTGCATCAACTTCTTCGGTGGCGATATGCACCGTGCAACCGGTGACTTTCACGCCATAGGCAAGCGCGTCTTCGACGCCGTGCCAACCAGGGAACGACGGCAACAACGCGGGGTGGGTATTGAGAATGTGACCCGGGAAGGCGTCGAACATTCCTTTGCCAAGAATCGTGCCGAATCCGGCCATGGCAATGAGGTCAACATCCCAGCCGGCAAGGACGCCGAGGAGTTCCGCGGTGTAGCCGTCGCGATCGAAGTCCTTGCCGTACGAACGCCGCTGCACGAGCTCGCACTCAAGCCCATTGCGGGCCGCAACCTCTTGGGCGCCACATTCACGGTCGACCACGACGACGGCGACAGGCACGCCAGCCGCGCATATGGCATCGAGGATGGTTCCGCTTCCTGAAGCCAACACGGCGAGTCGCATACCTCGCCGAACCTATCAGGACGAACGAAGCGGCTTTCCCGCCAGCGCACCAGTGTGCTCGCCGTGTTCCACGAAGACCTCGCCGTTGACAAGTGTCCAGCCGTAACCCTCGGACCGCTGCACGAATCGGCCCGCGCCTGCGGGGAAATCGTGCTCAAAGGTTGGCAACGGAAGTGCGAGAGCGTCGAGATCGAAGACGTTTACATCGGCCTTGGCCCCTTCAACGAGTCGGCCGCGATCAGCGAAGCCAAACAGATCGGCTGGGCGACCGGTGAGCTGATGCACGCCTTCACCGATCGACATGAGGCCGCGCTCACGAATCCAATAGGAAAGGAAGAACGTG
>JALQSZ010000112.1 GCA_023264135.1 Acidimicrobiales bacterium | reverse complement strand
GTGGCGGTTCCGTCGGACCAACACTCCGAAAGATTCGGACACCCGGCTTCTTCACACACAGTGACAAGTTGCAGGTCTCGAAGTGTCTTCTTCAACTCAAGCGGACGTCCGCCGATGTTCAACTTCGCGCGCATCCACTCAGGTTTGCGTTCGGCGACATCGAGACCGTCGACCACTCCTGCTTCCGCCAGCCTTCCCTTCAACCGCAACGACGGACCTGCACGATGGTCGGCACCGGTTTTCACCGGAAGACCAGCACCGGCACCCCTACTGAACGGTGCGAGGTCATCATCGCCATCGGTGGATCGACGAATGATGTCAGCGCGGTCCACTGGTCGAGTCGGTGCCCACAAGGCCGTCGCCCGATTCACGACGGCGTCGACGACCTCGGCCATCGACACATCGATTCCCTCTTGGGCAAGCGAAGTCACCGCTTTATCGGCGATGCCACACGGAACGATGTGCGTGAACATCGACATATCAGGGTCGACATTGATTGCGAAACCATGCATTGAACGACCGCGAGTGAGTCGAACACCGATCGCCGCGATCTTTCGAGGAGTTTCCGAGTTCGGGGCCACCCACACCCCCGGGTACTGATCGAGCCGTCCGACATCGGAGAGTCCGAGATCAGTGAGCGCTCCGATCACCAGTTCTTCAACCGATCGAACATAGGCAACGGTGTCGGCCATTCCTCCACCGCGTTTGCCCGCAACGGAAAGCACGGGATAACCGACTAGTTGGCCCGGCCCGTGATAGGTGACATCGCCACCACGATCGGTACGCAGACATTCCGCACCTACTGACGCTGGATCGACAAGGACATTTGCTGGATCGGCATTCGAGCCGAGTGTGTAGACGTGCGGATGTTCGAGCAGGAGCAGCCAATCATCGGTGCCGTGCTCGAACAACGCGTGTTGCAGATCTGAAGCCTCGCCATAGGGAACGGTGCCAAGCCAGCGCACGCGCAGAGGTGAAGCGCCGACGGTGGGGTGTTCCCCGGCCGTCGTCATGATTAGAGCTCCGCCTCCCAGTCGCGGGTCTCGATGATTTCTTTGACATCACGCAGGAATGCCGCGGCGTACGCGCCGTCGAATGCTCGGTGATCCCAACTCATGGCCAGCATTCCGACTGAGTGGATAGCGATTGATTCGCTTCCATCGACGCCGTTCACAACAACCGGCTTGCGATGCACACCATCGGTCGAGATGATCGCAACCTGGGGCTGGTTAATGATCGGGAGCACAAGGTGGCTTCCGAACGAACCGGAATTGGAAAGTGTGAACGTTCCACCGGAGATGTCGTCGGCCGAAAGTTGCTTTGAACGAGCGCGACCGGCGAGATCGTGAATGTCGCGCGCAATGGCGCGAAGTCGCTTGTCGTCGGCCTCGTGAATGACTGGCGCGAGAAGACCGGTGAAATCGAGATCGACCGCGATTGCGAGATTCACGTAGTTGTGGACGATGAGTTCACCATCGCCAACCGAGGCGTTCATATGCGGGTAGTTGCGAAGCGCATCGATGACGGCACGAGAAATGAACGGCAAGTAGGTGAGGCCGAATCCTTCGGCCGCACGGAAGTCGTCGCGATGTGCACGACGGACACGCTCAACATTTTCGTAATCGACTTCAACGATTGTGTAGGCGTGCGGTGACACCTGCTTCGACATCACCATGTGCTCGCCAGTGCGACGACGGATGTTGTTGAGTGGTTCGACGGTGTCGCCAGTGCCCGAGCGCGGCGCAGGCGTTGCGCGACGTTGACCACTTGGAGCGGCGCTCGTCGACGCCGAGGCGCTCGCAACCGAGGTCGATGATGCGACGCCGGAACGAATTGCGGCTTCAACATCGGACCGGGTGATGCGGCCATCGGGACCGGTGCCGGCAATGCGCGAGGCATCAAGGCCGTAGTCGTTGATGAGTCGACGGACGATGGGTGACAGCACCTGACCGGCAGTGGCTGCGGCGGGGGCTGCCGCCACCGGTGCAGGAGCAGGAGCAGGAGCCGGAGCCGGAGCTGGAGCTGGTGCAGGAGCCGGAGTTGGAGTTGGCGCTGGAGCAGGAGCTGCTTCAACAACTGGAGCGGGGGCCGGTTCCGGTTCGGGGGCTGCGGCCGCAGGAGCTGGAGCAGCAGCAGGAGCGGCGGCACCATCGCCGACGACCGCGATCACTGTGCCGACATCAACCGTGTCGCCCTCGGCAACGCGGATTTCGGTGAGCACACCGCCGACGGGTGAAGGAACTTCGGAATCAACCTTGTCGGTTGAGACTTCAAACAAGACCTCGTCTTCAGCAACAGCGTCGCCAACCGCCTTGAACCACTTCGTGATGGTTCCTTCGGTGACGGACTCGCCAAGTTGCGGAAGTTGAATCTCTGCCATGGAATCCTCCGGGATTCAGCCGTGAAGCGAGCGGCCGGTAAGAGCAAGAACGCTCTCGCCAAACAGTTCGCTGAGCGTGGGGTGCGGTTGGATGAAAGCAGCGACGTCGTCGACGTCGGCTTCCCAATTGACTGCGAGATAGGCCTGACCAAGTTGTTCGGTCACCCATGGTCCGACCATGTGAACTCCGAGCAAGCGACCACCGGTTCCGTCAGAACGCTTCTCGGCGATGATCTTCACCATTCCCTCGGGCTCTCCGAGGATGAGTGCTCGACCGTTTCCGGAATAGCGATGCTTACTGACAACAACATCGAAACCCGCTTCTTTGGCGGACTTCTCGGTGTGGCCGACAAAGCTCACTTCCGGGTGGCAATAGATACACCACGGAACCTTTGCGTAATCGATCGGCATCGGATCTTCACCGAGCATGTCGCGAATTGCGAGCATTCCTTCGGCAAAACCAATGTGCGCGAGTGCTGGAGTGGCGATGAGATCACCGACAGCCCAAACACCGGGCTCGCCAGTTCGACAATGAGAGTCGACAACAACATGGCCCCGATCACTCACCGCAACCGCGGTGCCATCGAGCCCGAGATTTTCTGAAAGCGGGCGACGACCGACGGAGACAACCACCATGTCGACGTCGACGGTCTCACCTTCACCGAACTTCACGGTGGTGCCGCCACCGAACTTGATGTCGTGACCGTTCACCGAGACACCGGTGCGAACAGTGATGTTGCGATCCTTGAACGACTTGAGCACCACGCGAGTGATGTCTTCATCGCAGCCAGGGAGAATTTGCGGCAGCGCTTCAAGGATCGTGACCTCGGTACCGAGATCAGACATCATCGACGCAAATTCACAACCAATCGCACCGCCACCAATGACGACCGCTGTCGCCGGCAACTTCTGAAGAGAAAGAAGTTCATCGGAGGTCAGCACCGTGACGCCATCGACGTCGAAACCGGGAATCGTTCGGGGAACAGAACCCGAGGCGAGGATCACATTCGTGCCGTGCAGTTCGACATCACCTGATGAACCACCGGACACTTTGACGATATGGCCGGCATGAAGTGTGCCGATGCCGTCGTACACCGTGACCTTGCGCTTCTTCAGAAGACCAGTGAGACCACCGATGAGTCCGTCGATGACACCTTGCTTACGTGTTTGGGTCACCGAGAAGTCGAGAACTGGTTCCGAAGTGGTGAGACCAAATGCTGCGGCACTTTCGATGGCGCGGCGAATTGAAGCTGTCTCAAGAAGTTCTTTGGCAGGAATGCAACCCACGTTGAGGCAGGTGCCGCCGATGCGGTTCTTCTCGATCAACGCGATGTTGAGTCCGGCCGATGCTCCATAGAGAGCTGCGGCATAACCACCGGGACCGCCACCAATGATGACGACGTCGAAGTTTTCGGCCATTCGGACCACCTCTATCGCGACTACGGGGAGCCTGAGCCTACCGGCGCCGAGCCGGACACCTGACCCATCGGGTCGCGACCCCTCTATCGGGTCGCGAGGAACAATTGGGCTGCCGCAGCAGCCAAGATCGCCAGACCACACGCCAGCGCGAGAAGGATCAGTTTCCGGGTGCTCATGAGGGTCCGAGCGTATCGGGACAACGTTGCGACCTCGGACCGCTGAATTCCTCGCCGAGGGCATAGGAACGCGCTTGGTGGTGTTACACCTGCCTGTCCCCCACCTTCAGGAGCATCCGTGAAGATCGCCATTACCGGAGCATCGGGCCTTATCGGCCGTTCACTCTCCACTTCTCTCGCTGCCGACGGCCATCAGATTGTCCCCGTCGTTCGCCGCCCGAGTTCGACTGCAGCGGAAAGCATCGAATGGAACCCCGTCACCGGTGAAATTGAAGCCTCCAAGTTTGAGGGCATCGACGCCGTTGTGCATCTGGCTGGCGCAGGCATCGGCGACCACCGGTGGTCAGATTCTTACAAGCGGGAAATTCTTGAAAGCCGCACAAAGGGAACGGCGTTACTCGCGTCCACGTTGGCATCCCTCAACACCCCGCCCTCGGTCATGGTGAGCGGATCAGCGATTGGGTACTACGGCGACACCGGAGACACCGCTGTCGACGAAACCGCTCCGGCCGGCGACGACTTTCTGGCCAGCGTGTGTGTCGACTGGGAAGCAGCGGCCGCTCCTGCCATTGAGGCTGGGATCAGAGTGCCGTTTCTTCGCACCGGCATCGTGCTCACGTCTGCTGGTGGCGCCCTCGCAAAGATGCTCCCGCTCTTCCGTTTTGGCCTCGGAGGTCGGATGGGCTCAGGCAAGCAGTGGTGGAGCTGGATTTCGCTCGCCGATGAAATCGGCGCGATTCGATGGTTGCTCGAGAACGACATCAGCGGTCCGGTGAACGCAACAGCTCCGAACCCGGTGACCAATCGCGAATTCACCAAAGCTCTCGGCCAGGCAATGCATCGTCCGACCGTGGCCCCGGTTCCGTCATTCGGACCCAAATTGTTGATGGGTGCCGAACTCGCCGATGCATTGCTGTTCACGAGCACTCGAGTCCTTCCTCGTGCGCTCGAAGCAAGCGGCTATTCGTTCGCTCATCCCACAATTGACCTCGCCTTGCGCGATGTACTCACCACGAAGGCAGCGGCCTGAGAGACTGAGCAAATGGGAACTCCGAAGTCCGAACGCCAGGTCTCCACAAGCCGGGTCATCGCTGCGCCAGCTCAAACGATCTTCGATGTGCTCGCCGATCCGTCGAAGCACTCGATCATCGACGGATCGGGAACGCTCGTTGAGGCGAAGAGCAATCCTCCTCGCCTTTTCCTTGGTGCCAAATTCGGAATGAAAATGAGTTTCCACGTTGTGATGCGAAACAAGGTTGTGGAATTCGAAGACGGCAAACAGATTGGTTGGCGCCATATCGGCCAACACATCTGGCGCTATCAGCTTGAGCCAGTCGAAGGCGGAACGAAGGTGACCGAAACCTTTGATTGGCGGCCGAGTCCCGTGCCGTGGCTTCTACACCGACAAAACATTCCGAAGAAGAACCTTGCGTCGATGGAACAAACGTTGGCGCGGCTCGATTCCTACGTCACGACCGGGAACGTGCCGGAACCTTGAACTCGTGAGCAACGCATTCGA
>JALQSZ010000111.1 GCA_023264135.1 Acidimicrobiales bacterium | reverse complement strand
CCCGGGTTCCTCACCCAACTCGATACCCGAGATCTTCCACACTCTGACGGCGCCGCTGATCCCGGTCCACAAAGCAGGCCGTCTCTCCCTCGCCGATTTGGTGAATATCCGTGTTCTGCTCTCGTCTCTGAAATTGAAGCGGGAGTGATCACCACACTCATCGTCGTGGGCGGAAACCCGGTCACCGCGCTTCCTGAAAGCGCTCGAACGATCGCTGCGCTCAAGTCGCTTTCCACTCTCGTCGTAATTGATGTGCTTCCAACGGAAACCACCGATCTTGCGACGCATGTGCTGCCTGCCGTCGATCAACTCGAACGAGCTGATCTCACCTGGCTTCTGGATTCGTACCAACTCGCAGTTGCAGCCCAGTATTCACCGGCGATTGTCGAACCGGTTGCCGAGCGAAAGCCAATGTGGTGGATGTTCGCATCGCTCGCCGAACGACTCGGCCTCGATTTGATGCCAAAAGGCGAGTCGCTTTCCGTATCCACCGACGAAACGTTTCTCGCTCCCCTCATTCGCAGAAGTCGCAACCCAGAGTTGCTACGTGATGAATCAACGCTTGCATTCCATTCCGGCGCGGTTTTTGGCTGGGTCCAAGAACGCGTGCTGCCACAAGGGAAATGGCGCCTTGATATCGATCCGATCATTTCGCAACTCAACGAAGCGCTGAGTCACCCAGATCACAATTCGAAACCGGCACTCGTGCTCATTCCGACCCGTCGGCTTCGAATGATGAATTCTCAATTCCGAATGATTGAGATGCCCGATGGCTCGGGCCAAGAGCCCAGCATTCGCGTTTCCGCGCGCACCGCGGCATCGATTGGGTCGCCGCCGCGTGCGCGACTGAGTTCACAACACGGATCACTCGAAGCGGTTCTCGTCGTCGACGAGAACCTTGGAGATGATGTCGTCACACTTTCGCATGGCTTTGGCGATGCAAATGTCTGTGCGCTGACGAGCAGCGACAACGACATCGATCCCCTCACTGGAATGGTGCTGCAATCTGGAATTGAAGTGACACTTCACGCCCAGATGTAGGCCTACTTCTTGGCGGCGACAGCTCCGCCCGAAACGATTGCCTTCCACTGAGCTAGGTCTCGCTCGTCGGCGAGACGACCGGTTCGAGTGACGACATCGACATCTGGCGAAAGTGCACGAAGCGCACCGGCCGTTGCCTGCTCTTTCGGGATGTGCTTGAACGGATCGAAGTTGTAATGCTTCATCGCGTTCTCATACGAGATCTTGTTGATCGTCGCATCGTCGCATCCAGCAAGCGTCTTGAGCAGTTCCTCTGGCGCATAGGGCCAGGTGCCGTCGGAGTGCGGGTAGTCAGATTCCCAGCACACGTTGTCCATATTGAAATGATTGAACAGTTCTGGACCAACGGTTTCTTTAATGAAGCACACCAAGATGTGATCGTTGAAGATCTGCGTAGGCGAACCGGTCTTCGAGAAATCGTGATTGATCCAACCACCATGGCGGTCGTTCACGTGCTCAGCACGCCAAAGGAAATACGGAATCCATCCGATATCGCCTTCGGTGAGCGAGAACTTCAGGGTCGGGAATCGTTCCCAGAACGTTGCCCAAATGAGATCAACAAGTGTGTAGGCCGTTCCCGCCGATGAAAGTGTCATGGCGACGCCAGCAGGAGCGTCGGCAGACGTCGCCGCGCTCTTTGATGATGATCCGAGGTGACAGCAGATCACGGTGTCGGTATCGACACATGCCGCAAACAACGGATCCCATTCACCTGAGTGGATCGACGGCATGTTGAGCGCCGCTGGATTCTCGGAGAACGTGACTGCGTGACAACCCTTCGCAGCGAGTCGTCGAACTTCGGCCGCAGCTTCGTGGACATCCCACAGCGGAAGAATTCCGCAGGGAATGAAGCGGCCGGGATGCGAAGCGCACCACTCGTCGATATGCCAATCGTTGTAGGCCTTGATCATGATCTCGTTGATTGCGCGATCGGGACCTTGATTGAGAACCTGACCTGAGAAGCCGGTCCAGTTCGGGAAATTCAATCCAGCGAGCTGGCCGCCTGCGTTCATGTCACGAATGCGTTCGTTGACATCCCAACAGCCGGGTCGCATCTGGTCGTAACGGGAGGCGTCGATGTTGTAGTACTCGCGGGGCTTGCCAGCGACGGCGTTCAGTCCAAGGTTGCGGCCCTTGATGTCGCCGTACCACCACTGCTCAATTCCGTTTTCGTCGGTGAGAACTCTGGGAGCGAATTCCTTGTACTTCGCCGGCACATGCGCATCGAACATGTTTGCCGGTTCGGCAATGTGGTCGTCGACACTGATCAGGATCAGATCATCAGCATTCATAGGGACCCCCTAAGTCACCGCCCGCGGGCGAAAGCACTGCGCTCACACTATGTCCTCGGGGCGAACGCGACGAAGGGTCGTAGGTCAATTTCTCACCCACGACCCTTCGCTCGGACGAAACTGAAAATCGGCCGGTATTGCCTTGTCTCAGTGACCCGGACGCGGGCCTTCAGATTCAATGATTTCGATCAAATAGCCGTCGGGATCGGACACAAATCCAACAATGACGGGCCAACGATCAAGTCGTTCCGGCTTCATATGCGACTCATACCCCGCAGCGACGGCCTTTTCCCACGTTGCCACGGCATCGTCGACGTAGATGTAGATCTTCCAAAGCGCCCGCCCGTGATCAATTGGCTGCGGCGTCATCGTTGGGTTGAACTTCGCAAGCTGGAGTCGACCGCCGTGTTCGCCTTCGGCTCCAGCGAGGTGCACCTCATTGACGTTCGGAATCTCAGTGCGTCCGTGTTCAACGAGTCCCATGATTTCGGTGTAGAAGCGAACGGATTCCTCAAGATCGCTTACGGCAATGCAAAACTGACCAACTGTTGAACCCATTGTTTCCCCCTGAAGTGACGAGCTGTCGTCCGTAAGGTACTTCAGTAATGATGTGTCCCGCCCAAGAGAGGCAGTCGATGAGGAGTTCACGCCGTCATGAACATTGAACCGCTAGCGGGAACGATCGGAGCGTCGGTGAGCGAGCTCGATCTTCGCGATCTCACCGACACCGATGCAACGCAACTTCGCGACGCCTGGCTCCAGCATCTCGTCTTGTTCTTTCCTGGTCAACAGTTATCGGCGAGCGAGCAGCGGGATTTCGCGCAACGCTTTGGGACGCTTGAGGTTCATCCGCTTACCGAAAAACTCGAAGGCACTCCTGAGGTCACCGTGCTTCATAGTGAACGAGGCGGCCGAGCCGATGTGTGGCATTCCGATGTCACTTTCAATGAGTCCCCGCCTATCGCCGCCGTTCTGCAACAGATCAGTGGGCCCGAAAGCGGCGGCGACACCATGTGGGCCAACCAATACGAAGCGTTCACTGCGATGTCGCCGGCAATGCAGGATTTTCTGCGGGGACTGAGCGCGATCCACACCGCATGGCCTCAAGGTCATCCCGAGATGAAAGCGGAACGACCAGTCGTGCTGCGTCACCCCGAAACCGGTCGAGAAGCACTCGCCGTCAACCGTCTGTTCACCACTCGCATTCCTCAACTTGAACAAGAGGAAAGCGATGCATTGCTGGCGCTTTTGTATTCATGGGGCGATCGTCCGGAATTCACCTGCCGTTGGCGATGGTCTCCGGGCGACATTGTGATCTGGGACAACCGTTGCACTCGGCATTACGCGATTGGCGATTACGACACCGAGCGCGTCATGCACCGCGTCACCGTGCTCGGCCAGTACGCCGACGACACGCAATCGCCCAGCCCGTATGAGCACCGACTCGTGACGCGCTTGTCCGCCTCGAGCGCCTTCAATCGCCGTTAACTCGCTGGCACTTCATCGCTGAAGTCGTCCAACTAGGGTCACAAGTCAATCAAGGGGGAATCATGAAAGAACTCAAAGGGAAAGTCGCCGTCATTACCGGTGGAGCAGGCGGAATCGGTAAAGCCATGGGCGAACGATTCCTCAATGAAGGCATGAAGGTTGTTCTTTCCGATTTGCGAGCCGAACAACTCGACGGCGTTGTGAATGAACTGAGCGGTAACGGTCGCGAAGTCATCGGCGTTACCGCCGACGTGTCCAGCCTGGAATCAGTTGAAGCATTACGAGACGCAACGCTGAATGAATTCGGCAAAGTTCACGTCGTGTGCAATAACGCCGGTGTCGCTTCCGGAGCGCATGGCCGCCTATGGGAACACGAGATCAACGACTGGCGTTTCGCATTCAGCGTGCACGTCTACGGCGTCATTAACGGCATCAACGCATTTGTTCCGACGCTGCTTGCCCAAGATGAGGAAGCCCATATCGTCAATACGTCATCGAATAACGGTGGCTTCTCCCCCATCGCAATGTCGCCGACCTATGCAACGTGCAAGGCCGCGGTCGTCACGCTCAGTGAATGCCTTTACGGACAGCTCGCTGAAGTGAATCCAAAGATCGGCGTTTCTGTGCTTTTCCCCACTGGCAAAACCAAAGGGGTCCTGAACACAGGTATCTGGGCCGCCGCCGAACGCCCTCCCGGCTACGAGGCCGATCAGCCAATTGACCACACCCACAAGATGGCCGGATGGATTGAATCGATGGAGGCAGCAGGCACCCCTGTTGCAATTACTCCGCTTTCCGAAGTCGCCGACCAGGTTGTGGACGGCCTGTACGCCAATCGCTTCTGGATGGTCGAAGAAGGTCGTTTCGAAGATGCAGTCAATGAACGAACGCAAATCATTTTGAACCGCGCTGCTCCGCTCTACCAAAGGTAACCACGATGACCGATCTCATCCTCGACTCACTTCAGCGGCGTATGGCAGCAATGCATTCGCTGTACTACCAAGCCGTCGGTTCCATGGATCTCGAGCATGTGAATCATTTCGAACGCGAGAAGGTGCTGCCGATCGCTTTTTCTCTCTTCCACTACACAAATCAGGAAGACGGAAACTTCATGTTCATCACTGGACAGATGCCGATTTGGAACGACGAGTGGCAGTCACGCGTACAAATGGCGATCAACGACCACGGCAAAGAGCGGACCGTGGATGAAATGGTCAATCAACGCATTGGCGACTTTGAAGCGTTCAAGGAGTATCAGCGAACGGTGTTCGATCGCACCGAGGCATACCTCGCCACGATGGATCCCTCAGATTTCACTCGTGTCGTCATTCCCCGACCGTTCCCACCCCAGGTCGCGTCCACCTACAGCGCACGCGTTGCCGGGCCTGACGGCGTCACCGTCCTCGATGGGTTTGAGTGCTGGCTCTACCAACATGGACTTCGCCATATGGGCGAAATCGAACTCGCACGCGGCCTCGTTGGCCTCGGCGGAATGACGAGTTAGCGAAACGGCGAACTACAGCGCAACGGTCTTCGGCAGATCCGAGTTCCGCAATGCGTCGGCCCACGGATAGTGCATCGGATTGATGCGGACATAGGGAGCATCGACCAAAACTTCCGTTGAGGAATCAGCGGGTTCCAACGCTCGCATCTGCTGGGCTGCAGCCCCTGCATCGCCCTCGACGAAAACGATGTCCATGTCGAGTCCATCAC
>JALQSZ010000110.1 GCA_023264135.1 Acidimicrobiales bacterium | reverse complement strand
CTTCATAGGAAACCTCGAGCGACTCGACACCAGTGGCGAGACCACCGAACGTTGCACCGAGTCGTTCGGCAAGTGAAAGGAAAGGACGCACTGTTTCGCTGGCTTCAGCGGCATTCACGTTCACGGCAAACGGAACAAACTCGCCGGCAAGTGCAAGCCCAACCATTTCCGCGATGGTGTCGCCCGCCTTGTCTTGTGCTTCGTGCGTGCTGGCACCGAGATGCGGCGTAACAACAACTTCGGGAAGTTCGAACAACGGCGATTCGGTGGTCGGCTCTTTATCGAATACGTCAATCGCCGCGCCACCAACATGACCAGAACGAATTGCGTCAGCAAGATCGCTTTCGACGATGATGCCGCCACGAGCGACATTCACAATACGAATGCCCTTCTTTGCTTTCGCTAAACGTTCGGCATTGATGAGCCCAACCGTTTCCGGGGTCTTGGCCACGTGCAAAGTGACGAAATCAGAAACGGAAAGCAACGTGTCGAGATCAACGATCTCGATGTTCATCTTGCGGGCCATTTCGGGTGACACGAAGGGGTCGTACGCGACGATCTTCATGCCGAATGCCATTGCCCGTTGTGCAACAAGCTTGCCGATACGACCGAGACCGACAACGCCGAGGGTCTTGTCGGCGAGTTCAACGCCGGTCCAACGACTGCGTTCCCAGCGACCCGACACCAGCGCAGCGTGGGCCTGGGGAACATTGCGCGCCATCGACAACAACAACGCCATCGTGTGTTCGGCGGCGGAAAGGATGTTCGACTGCGGCGCGTTCACCACCATCACGCCACGTTCGGTGGCGGCTTTGGTGTCGACATTGTCGAGACCAATTCCGGCGCGACCAACCACGATGAGGTCCGTGCCAGCAGCAAGGACCTCGGCGGTGACATCGGTGGCGGAACGGATGATGAGCGCGTGGGCACCCTTGATGGCTTCAACGAGTTGCTCGGGGCTCAGGCCCTCCTGCACATCGACGGTATGACCAGCAGCGCGAAGGCGATCGAGGCCGCCATCGGCGATGGTTTCAGTAACAAGGATCCGTGCCATAGGGGGTCCATCCTTACGGGCTGACCGTCTGGTCGCCAACCCGGTTGTGGGGAGTGTCAGAGATGAGCGATGTCGACGGGTTCGACATCGTCAGCAAGATCGAAACCAAGCACCTTGCTGTAGAAGTACGCCTCGGCCTCAAGGGCTCGTTTGATCGTGGCGGCCTGGCGGAAACCGTGTTGTTCGCCTTCAAATTCGAGATAGGCCCACGGCACACCATTTGCGTCGAGCGCTTCGACAATCATTTGCGATTGATTTGGCGGAACGATCTCGTCTTCGAGTCCTTGCAGGACGATGAGCGGACATTCGAGATCTTCCACATGATGGATTGGCGAACGCTCGGCATAGATATCGCTGCGAGCGGGCCAGGGTCCGACGAGAGAGTCGAGATACCGAGCTTCGAACTTATGTGTGTCGCGAGCGAGCGCTTCGAGATCGGCGACGCCGTAGAGGCTGCAACCGGCAGCGAAGACTTCACGGAACGTGAGTGCGCTGAGTGTGGTGAAGCCACCGGCGCTTCCGCCCCGAATAATGAGTCGATCGCGATCGGCATCACCACGGTCGATAAGAAAGCGAGTTGCCGCAATCGAATCGTCGACATCGACGATTCCCCACTCGCCGATAAGTCGACGTCGATAGGAACGGCCGTACCCGGTAGAACCGCCGTAATTGACGTCGACCACACCGAAGCCGCGTGAGGTCCAGTACTGCACACCAAGGTTGAGTTGCGGACGAGCAGCCGAGGTTGGACCGCCGTGACTCAGCACGATGAGCGGCGCGCGCTCATCGTTGGGTGCAGTGAAATCGGGACTGGTTGGCGGGTAGTACAGGCCATGGGCGAACCGATCGCCCGAGGTTGCGAACGTGATCGATTCCGGGATGGAGTACCACTCGGTTCCGATGCCCAAGTCGCGTGCTGGTCGTAACGGTGCTGCGAGCACTGAGGTCGAACCATCGATATCGGGATTCGATGGAATGTCGAGGACGGCGACAACAGCTTCGGAGGTTGCTGAAGCACCGACGACGACCGCGCCGTACCCAAACGCGCGCACCGAAGAAAGCGCGGTGAACGGTGACTCAAGCGGAACCATTGCTCCACCACCTGCAGGAATGACACCAAGGTGGTCGATGCCCAACTTGAACCAGGCCACGAGGATGCGGCCATCGGCAAGAACGGCGTATCGCGAATTGTCGAAGACCCACTGCGGAACGCCGATCTCCGCGTCGACCGGTGCGATCGGCGTTGCTTGTGCGGCGACACCGTTGGCAACGAGTTCGTGCACCGATTCGACAGACACGCGGTAGAGGTTCCACCAATCGGTGCGATCAGAAATGAACAACAGCGAACCATCGGGCGCCCACTCGGGCTGCGAAATGGATTCATCGCGACTGCCGGCAACAACACGCGTGTCACCGACGACGATTTGTCCATCATCAGATTGATCGTCGTACATCGATGCAACACAGAGTTCGGTTCCATCCCACGGCATATCGGGATGGTTCCAACGGAACCACGTGAGCACATTGCCCGAAGGGTTCACACGCGGTGCGGCAACGAAGTCTGAACCCGACACGAGAACAACGGGTTCGGCCGGTTCCCCGTTGTGGTGCACGCGCACTGCAACGATCTCGTTGATGGGTTCAGCATCGGCGGTTTCGTGGCGTTCTCGAACGCACACAACCCAACGACCATCGGCGGTGAATCGACCATCGGCATAGCGATCGGCGTGACGCTCGCTCGGTTCAGGAGTGAGTGCGGTGGGCGTCGAGGTTCCTGCGGCCAGTCGATACAGACGCTGATCCGCCCAATTCACGAAAACAACGTCGGAGTCGTGCAACCACCACGCACCGCCGCCGTATTCGTGCACGCGAGTACGCGCACCGAATCCTTCGGGAAGAACATCAACCGATCCACCACCGGGGCGATGTCGGACCAACTGCACCCGCCCGCCCTCTTCCGGGCGAGCCTCCGACCACCACACATCGTCGCCACCAACGAAGACTTCGCCGATGGATACAGACTTGGAGACGATGAGATCAGCAGTGATCGGTGACGACCACGAACCGAACGGTGCAGTTGTCATGTAGTGATCAGCTGCTTTTAGCGACGAGTTCGGCGATGCGGCCGATGCCTTCGGTGATGTCGGCATCGCTCACGGCAAACGAAATGCGCACATAGCCCGGCGCATCGAATGCTTCGCCGGGAACAAGCGCAACCTTCGCCTGATCGAGAATGACCTCGCACAATTCCGAAGTCGTTGTGGGCGTGACGCCACCGAAGTTGCGGCCGAGCAACCCTTCCATCGAAGGGAAGGCATAGAACGCGCCTTGCGGCACCATGCACGTGACACCAGGAATGTCGTTCAGAAGACCGTGAATGAGGATCGCACGACGAGCGAATGCTTCACGCATTTCCTCAACACATTCGAGGCCACCTTCAAGCGCGGCAATTGCGGCACGTTGCGAAACGTTGGCCACGTTCGAGGTCGAATGCGACTGAAGGTTGGTAGCGGCCTTGATGAGGTCGGCCGGGCCGATCATCCAGCCGACTCGCCAACCGGTCATGGCATAGGTCTTGGCAACGCCGTTGAGGATCACGCAGGTGTCGGCGAGTCCGGGCACTTCAGCGAGGATTGAGGTGAAGACGTTGTCGCCGAAGGTGAGGTGTTCATAGATCTCGTCGGTAATGACCCAGATGCCGTGCTTGAGAGCCCACTCGCCAATGGCGCGAACTTCCTCTGGCGGATACACCGCACCAGTTGGGTTCGATGGCGAAACAAACACGAGCGCTTTGGTCTTGTCGGTGCGCGCTGCTTCGAGTTGTTCGACAGTGACGCGAAATCCGGACTCAACATCGGTCGGGAGTACCACCGAAACGCCACCGGCCAACGCGATGGGCTCGGGGTAAGTCGTCCAGTATGGAGCCGGAAGCAGCACTTCGTCGCCCGGGTTCAGCAGTGCTTCGAACGTGTTGTAGACGGCGTGCTTTCCGCCATTGGTGACGAGCACCTGACTCGGCGAGACCTCAACCTTCGAGTCGCGCAGCGTCTTAGCGGCAATCGCGTCTTTCAATTCGGGCAGACCCGCTGCCGGGGTGTAGCGGTGGTTCTTTGGATCGCGGGCGGCCTCAACTGCGGCCTCGACGACATGCGCTGGTGTCGGAAAGTCGGGCTCGCCGGCGCCGAATCCGATGACGGGCTCACCCGCAGCCTTGAGTGCTTTCGCCCGGGCATCGACCGCAAGGGTCGCGGATTCGGAGATAGCGGAGACTCGGCGAGAAAGGCGCTCTGGGGCCATGGTGGGTTCCTCGGATTGACTGAAGGGAGCGCCCGCACGCTACCGGTTCGACGACCCCCTTCTGCAGCGAATTCGGTGTGACGCACGGCGTGACGCACCCACCTCGCCGGAGTGCGACGATGGAGCGGTGAGCGCATCCCCCATCATCATCCCCACCGATCTCCTCCCCGCCGATGGCCGCTTTGGTTGCGGCCCCTCGAAGGTTCGCCCCGAGGCCGTTGCTGCCCTCGCTGAAGCCGGGCGCGACTACCTGGGAACGAGTCATCGTCAAGACACCGTCAAGTACATGGTGAGCCGACTGCGCAACGGACTCGCGGAAATGTTTGCGCTGCCCGACGGGTACGAAATCATGCTCGGCAACGGTGGCTCCACCGTGTTCTGGGACATCGCGACGTTCGGTCTCATCGATCGCCGCAGCCAGCACCTCACCTTTGGTGAGTTTTCGTCGAAGTTCGCTCAAGCCGCAGCTGCCGCTCCGTTCCTCGATGATCCGGTCGTCATTAAGAGCGACGTCGGAACGCATCCATCACCAATTCCCGACGATGCAATCGATACCTACGCGTTCACCCACAACGAAACGTCGACCGGTGTCTCGATGCCACTCGTTCGCCCTGCAGGAACCGACGGAAAAGCACTCGTGCTCGTCGATGCAACCTCGGCGGCCGGTGGCCTTCGCTTCGATGCATCGCAGACCGATGTCTATTACTTCGCTCCGCAAAAGTGTCTCGCGTCCGACGGCGGTCTCTGGCTTGCTGCGGTCTCCCCCGCTGCAGTTGAACGCATCGAACGCATCGGCGCGTCGGGTCGTTGGATTCCCGAATCGATGAGCCTCACCACTGCACTCGACAATTCCCGCAAAGATCAGACCTACAACACACCCGCGCTCGCAACGGTGTTTCTTGCGGTGCAACAAGTCGAGTGGGTCAACGAAAACGGCGGTCTGCACTTTGCTGCATCGCGCAGTGATCGTTCGGCGGAGATCATGTACTCGTGGGCCGAGGCGTCCTCCTACGCCACTCCGTTCGTGTCGAACCCCGAACAACGCAGCCACGTCGTTGCAACGATCGACTTCGACGATTCAGTATCGGCCGACGAAGTCAACAAGGTCCTGCGCGCCAACGGCATTGTCGACACCGACAGCTACCGCAAGCTCGGACGCAACCAAATTCGCGTTGCCATGTTCCCGGCGATCGATC
>JALQSZ010000010.1 GCA_023264135.1 Acidimicrobiales bacterium | reverse complement strand
ATCGACCACGGTCCGCAAGTGACAACGACCGACGAGTTCCAACTTCATCTCGAGGCAGCGCGGGCAGCGGCACGGAAGACCGATGCCGAAACGGTGATTCTCGATGTCGGCGAGGTCCTTTCCATTACCGGGTGGTTCGTGATCACTTCAGGTACGAGCAATCGTCAGGTGCGGGCAATCGCTGAAGCGATCGAAGAAGACGTTTTCCTCGCTGGCGGGCCAAAGCCCGTTCGCATTGAAGGCCTCGACGACGGAACGTGGGTTCTCGTCGACTACGGCGATGTCATCGTGCACATCTTCGACGACGAAACCCGCGCGTTTTACGATCTCGAACGTCTGTGGCGCGATGTCCCCGTTCTCGAATGGCAGACCGACGCTCCGTAAACGTTTCTGGGCGCTTAGGTGCGTGGAAAAACGAACATGCCCGTGACGAAATGTCACGGGCATTTGTTGTTCGGAGTGGAGCTAAGGGGAATTGAACCCCTGACCTCTTCCATGCCATGGAAGCGCTCTACCAACTGAGCTATAGCCCCGAAGGACCCCGAACTGTACCGGCAGTGGGGTAACCCGCAAAATCGCCGAGGCCGCTGAACGATGGGCAACGGTGGTCGTCGCGACAAGTCGCGGTGGAAAGGATTGGGCGCGTTGTCGCCTACCATCCGCCTTCATGGTTGACGGCTACGAACCCCCAGTTCTCGAGGCGAAGTGGCAGGAGCGTTGGGCCACCGACGGCTTCTACAACGTCGACAACAACGACCCTCGGCCGCATTGGTACACGTTGTGCATGTACCCGTACCCGAGCGGTGCGGCGCATATGGGTCACGTTCGGAATTACACCTTCGGTGATCTCATCGTCCGCTATCGCACGATGAATGGCTACGCCGTTCTTTCGCCGATGGGTTTCGACAGTTTTGGTCTGCCCGCGGAGAACGCTGCGATCAAAACCGGTCGTCACCCACGCGAGTTCACCGATGAGCGCATCGAAATGTTGCGCAGTTCAATCCTTCGAATCGGCGCGGTGTACGACTGGCGTCGACAGGTCACGAGTCACTCTGCCGAGTACCAGAAGTGGACACAGTGGATCTTCTTGAAGTTCCTCGAAGCGGGTCTTGCCTATCGCCGGAATGCGCCGGTCAACTGGTGCCCTGGTTGTCAGACCGTTCTCGCAAATGAACAGGTGAATGCCGATGGCACCTGCGATCGTTCGGGAGATGTTGTTGAAAAGCGCGAAATCCCGCAGTGGTTTCTGAAGATCACCGACTACGCGCAACAGCTTCTCGATGATCTCGATGATCTTGATTGGCCCGAGCGGGTCAAGATCATGCAGCGCAACTGGATTGGTCGTTCCGAAGGCGCTGAATTCTCAATGGCGGTTGTCGACGAGGCGGGCGTTCCGCGTTCCGACGGAACATCGATCACGGTGTTTACCACTCGACCCGATACGAGTTTCGGTATGACCTATTCGGTCATGGCGCCAGAACATCCATTGGTTGCCTCTGTTGTCACCGAGGAACGACGTGCTGAAGTCGATGCGTTTGTCGCCACCGCTCGCAAGGCGAGTGATGTTGAACGGATGTCGTCGGAGGGCTCTCTCGACAAACGAGGTGTCTTCACTGGCTCGTATGTTCTGAACCCGTTTACGAATCAACCGGTGCCGCTGTATCTCGCTGACTATGTCCTCATGGGCTACGGCACTGGCGCAATCATGGCGGTGCCGGCCGAAGATCAGCGCGACTGGGATTTCGCGAAGGCCCATGGCCTCCCGATCGTTCGCACGATCGAGCCCCCAGCGGACTTCGACGGTGAAGCGTTTACGGGCGACGGCGTGCACATCAACAGTGGATTCCTCAATGGGATGGGCAAACAAGAAGCCATCGCTGCATCGATTGCCTTCCTTGAGCGCGAGGGTCTTGGCGCAGGAACAATCAATTTCCGCTTGCGCGATTGGCTTGTGAGTCGTCAGCGGTTTTGGGGCTGTCCGATTCCGATCATCAATTGCGATGCATGCGGAATGGTTCCTGTTCCTGAAACTGATCTTCCCGTTCTTGCTCCCGACGACGTTGAATTCCTTCCCACCGGTGAATCGCCGTTGCGATTGCACGCGGGGTTCTTTGAAACAACATGTCCGAATTGTGGTGGGCCCGCGCATCGCGAGACCGACACGATGGATACCTTCGTCGATTCATCCTGGTACTACTTGCGATTCTGTGATCCGTGGAACGACGCCGAACCGTTTTCAACCGAAGCGGTCAACGCGTGGATGCCAGTCGATCAGTACATCGGCGGAGTTGAGCACGCGATTTTGCATTTGATGTACGCGAGATTCTTTACGAAGGCTCTTTCTGATCTTGGTGTTGCGCCGGCCAACCTTCGTGAACCATTCACACGTCTCTTTACGCAGGGAATGATCCGACTCGACGGCGACAAGATGTCGAAGTCGAAGGGCAACCTTGTCGCTCCTGAGGAAATTCTCGACACCGAGGGCGCTGACGCACTTCGTCTGGCGCATCTTTTTGTCGGACCTCCTCAAGACGATGTCGACTGGGAAGGTGTCGGTATCGAGGGTTGCTCTCGATTCCTGCATCGCGTCTGGCGAATTGCTCTCGGCGATGTTGGAGTCGCGTCGGTCGATCGCGCGGCAACCGACGTCGATCTTGAACTTGAGCGACGCACGAACCGACTCATCGTGAAGGTGACCGACGATTACGAACGTTGGGCGTACAACACTGCCGTCGCTGCATTCATGGAGTTCACAAACGAGCTCTATAAGTACGTCAAGAACGATGATGGACCTCGCACGGCAACCCTCGATCTTGCGATCGACACACTGTTGCTCTTGATGGCACCGATGGCTCCGCACGTCACCGCCGAACTGCGCGAACGACGTCATGGTGACGATATCCATCGTCAGTCGTGGCCCATTGCTGACGAAGCGATGCTCGCTGTTGAAACCGTGACAATGGTGGTGCAGGTGAACGGCAAAGTTCGTGATCGCATTGAAGTGCCATCAGGAACAGATGCCGCGACTGCCGAGGCACTCGCACTTGCGAGCGAGAACGTTCAGGCCCATCTTGGCGGGAAGCCACCTCGGAAGGTGATCTGTAAACCGCCGACCTTGATCAATCTCGTCGCCGGTTAACCGAAACTTCGTCGTTAGTCCTGCTCGCGCAGGAACTGCTCTAACTCAGCCATGAGGTCGTCTCCCATCGGAAGTGGATCTTCGATGATCGCTTCGGTGTCCGCTTGCGCTTCGAGTTGTCGGACCATCTCGATGTGTTCATCGCTATTGGCGACAAGTTCGTCGAGTCGTTCACGGGTTGTGCGGGCATCTTCGACGAGTGAACCGAGAGCAAAATTGAGCCCAGCAACGGTGCGGAGTCCTTCGATGAGCGCAAGGGCTCCGGCGGGGTAAGGCATGCCCGCGGCGTAGTGCGGAATCTGGGCCCATAAGCCGGTGGCCTGGAGTCCAGCGGCGGCACAAGCCAGTTCGATCGACGCGTTGATGCCCGCTGGAACATCAATACGACCGCTCACGCTTCCCACACGCTGTGCCATCTCCGCATTGGTTCCCGTTGTGACGAGCTGCGTTGGACGCGTGTGGGGGACAGGGGCGGGGTAAGCGCCGAGTCCGAAGACGGCAGAGGTTCCAAAGTGGTGCGCGAGATCGACAACGGCCTCGGAAAATGCCATCCATCGGTGATCAGGTTCAGCTCCAACAAGAAACAGCACTGACGCGCCTTCAGCATCGAAGCCCGCTTGAAGTTCGATAGTGGGCCAGGTGAGCCCGGTGTTGATTCCGTCGAGAAGATGCATCGTTGGGCGACGTGATCGGTGATCGATGAGTGCGTCGGCGTCGAAGCGGGCAACAGTGACGGTTTCGAGGTCTTCAAGCAACGTTCCGAACGCGTTGGTAGCGGCGAGTCCGGCATCGATCCAGCCGTCGAGACCCAACAACAACGTGGGTGCATCGAGTTCGGGGCTTTCGATCAACTCATATAAGTCAGCCATGCGTTCCGCCGATCTGCCCATCGAGCGCGGCGAGCCCGGCAGTTGCGAGTCGTTGGACAGGCGTTGCTCCGGATTCGGCGTCGGTGGTTTGGTCTCCCATGGCACCGGAACGGTAGCGAACGAGAACACCTTGCAAAATGCAGGCGAGCTTCCAGTAGCCCAGTGCGACGTAGTAACCGATCTGGCTCACATCGCGATTGGTGCGCTTTTGGTAGCGGGAAAGTAGTTCGTCTCGTGTCGGAAATCCTTCGAGGGCAGTAGCAGAGCCGTCGATCACGACAAACGAGTCGGTGGATTCGGCCCAATAGACGAACATGAATCCGAGGTCAGCCATAGGGTCGCCAAGAGTGCACAGTTCCCAGTCGAGAACGGCGATGACATTGCCGTCGTTATCGACGATGCAGTTATCGAGTCGGTAATCGCCGTGAACGATGGTTGCGGGGCCCTGTTCGGGAATTGCTTCGGAAAGGCGTTGGTGCAATTCCGTCATTTCCGGAACGTCAACGTCTTTCGTTGCTTCCCATTGACGTTGCCAACGCGAGAGCTGGCGTTCGACATAGGACTCCTTGCGTCCGAGATCGCCCAAGTCGATCGCATCGACATCGACACCATGAATCGTGGAAAGAACATCGATGAGCGAATTACCCGCATTCGATCGGGCAGTAACGCTCAGCGCTGCGCCCGATTCAGCATTCCGGGCGATCACGCCATCGACAAAGTCCATGACATAGAACGGCGCGTCGTTGACGTCGACGTCGTCGCAATAGCCAACGACAGGAGCAACCGGAACGGTCGTGTTGCGAAGGGCGGTGATGATCCGAACTTCTCGACCCATATCGTGCGCAGTCGCAAGGACATGACCAAGCGGAGGACGCCGAAGCACCCAACGTCGACCGGCCGCATCGGAAACGTTGTAGGTAAGATTCGAGAGTCCGCCGGTGATGAGCTCGAAGGTGAGCGGTTCGACGAGATCGGGGACTCGTTCACGCATCCAGTTGGTGAGGTTCGCGGCGTGGATGCCTGCGACATCGCTTGAAGAAGTCACGTCTGCTCCGGTTTCGGGATGCAGACACGCTATCGGTGCGAGCGCCCGCCCCGCTTCGCCCGCTCTGCCCGTATCCTTGCCCTCGTGATCATCGACGTAACCGACGAAACCCTCGAAGCCGAGGTTCTGAACCGCTCGCTCACGACCCCCGTGGTTGTCGATCTGTGGGCACCATGGTGCGGTCCATGTAAGACCCTCGGCCCGATGATTGAAGCCGCTGTCGCGGCAACCAACGGTCAGGTCGTACTGGCCAAAATCAATGTCGACGAAAATCCGGCCGCGTCCCAGGCCTTTAAGGTGCAAAGCATTCCCGCGGTCTTCGCCATTGCCGGAGGAAAGATTGTCGATCAATTCGTCGGCGCTCTTCCTGAAGAGAAGATCGTTGCGTTTGTGAATGGTTTGATCGGACCCACTGAGCCGACAGCGATCGATCTGCTTCGCGAAAACGGCGATGAAGCTTCATTGCGGCAAGCTCTCGAGCTCGAGCCTGACAATGTCGACGTGATTATCGATCTTGCGGAGTTGCTTGCCGGCGAGGACCGGGGCGACGACGCGCTTGAACTTCTTGCTCGGATTCCCGAGACCGCGGAAACGCGTCGAATCGCGGCCTATGTCCGAAGTGGTGCCGGTTTGAGTTCGGATGTTCAGATCGAAGAACGTCTCGCAAACCTTCTGAGCCAGGTGAAGGGCGATGACGACGCTCGGCAAGAGTTCATCGATCTTCTCGAACTTTTAGGTCCCGAAGATCCGCGTACGGGTGTATGGCGAAAGAAACTGACGACAACGCTTTTCTAACCAGCGTTTCGCGGTCGTTTGAAATGTGGGGCTAGTGGCCCTTCCAAACATTGGGGTTTCGCTTTAGGTTCTGTCGTCCTTCCTCCATTGCGTTGTCAGGCACGTCGTGGAGAGAGCTCTCGTGAATCAGCAACGAGATCACAGCGATTCCGAAGCTGCACAACGAGCGCTTGATTCGCTGCGATCGAGTGCACACAGGTCGGACACGTCGGTCGTTCGAGCGGTGGGTGTGCGTTTCAGTAGAAGGTTCAAAGGTCTCGCTGCAACTTCCACAGCAAGAGTTGTCATCGTTGCAACCGGCGTCGTCTTGATCGCGCTCGTTTGCGCTGTTCTCGTCATCCGAACTTCTGAGCCAGAGGCCTCCCTGCCGGCTTCGGTTCCGGTCACTCCGTCTTCTGTTGCGACGACGACAACGACCGGCCCAACCGTTGTTGTCGATATTGGCGGAGCTGTGCGTCAACCAGGGGTGTATCGATTGTCGCTTGGTTCAAGAGTTGTCGATGCTCTCGAACGAGCTGGAGGACCAGCCGAGGACGTTGATCTTGAACTTGTGAACCTTGCCGCTCCAGTGACCGACGGTCAACGAGTGTGGTTCGCTCGCAGAGGCGAAGTTCCTCGGGCGGTCGGCTCAAGCGGTGCCGGTTCTTCGCCAAGCGGCTCTGTCGTTGGTCCGCTCGATCTGAACTCCGCGACGTTGGAACAACTCGAAGCATTGAGTGGTGTTGGTCCCGCTACAGCCAAAGCGATTCTCGAGCGTCGAACACAACTGGGACGGTTTCGATCGGTGGAGGATCTTCTTACGGTGAAAGGAATTGGAGCGGCGAAGCTCGACAGTATTCGCGCAAGTGTCGTTGTTCGGTAGATGCCTCCGAACGAATCGTTACGAACTCCTGCTCGAGGTCACGCACGCCTTCAGCACGTTTGGCAACGCAACTTCGCCGTGTTCTTCGCATGTTCGTGCTGGGTTGGTGCGCTTCTTCCGCTCGCACTCCCGATGCCGTTAGGACCACTCTCGATCGTGATTGGTGTGTTGGTTCGTAAGCGAGGTGTCATTTTCCTCTCTGGGTTCCTCGCTGCATCCGTGATGTCGTTTCAGGCTCGTGAAGGTTTGCAACCGCTCGCGTCTCGACAATGGGAGGGGGAGGTCACCATGGTTTCCGATCCCAACCTCGTTCCTGGTCGCGTGCTGGTCGACGTCGACTCTTCGATGGGCCGACTTCAACTGTCGACGTCTGGCCGTCAAGCGGCAGTGGTGCGCAAATTGATTGCTGGTTCGCATCTTTCTGTGAGAGGGAGTCTTCGTCCTCTCACTCATCCAGATCGCGTGGTGGCGCGGCACCTTCGAATGACGCTCGTTGTTGCAGAGGTTTCACCTTCAAAGGTGGCGGACGCATGGCGCGTTCCGGTGAATGTTGTTCGCAGCACCATCCTTCGGGGAGCGGATGCACTTCCCGAAAAGCAACGGCCGATCTACGCGGGGTTCGTGATTGGGGCTGACCAAGGAAGTGATGAAGCCGTGATCAACAACTTCGAGGCCTCGGGCTTATCGCACCTGCTCGTCGTTTCAGGAGAGAACGTGGTGTTCGTGATCGCAGTTGCGACGCCGCTTCTAGCGAGGTTGGGTCGCAGAACCCGCACGGTTGCTCTGTTGGCCGTGCTGGTCCTCTTTGCCGGCATCACTCGCTTTGAGCCGTCAGTTCTCCGAGCGACGGCAATGGCAATGATCGCCGTTGCCGGTGCGAGCACCGGCCGACCTGTGGCGGCGAGAGCTCGACTCGGACTAGCTGTCGGGGTGTTGCTTCTCCTTGATCCATTGCTTGTCGAGTCTCTTGGTTTTCGACTGTCGGTCGCCGCCACCATTGGGATCACGTTGTTTGCGCAGCGAATCTCCAAGCGACTCGTTGGGCCACAGTGGTTTCGACAAGTGCTCGGCATCACCATCGCTGCACAGATCGCCGTCGCGCCGTTCGTGATTCCCGTTTTCGGGCCGATGCCGCTCGCGTCGTTGCCCGCCAACGTTCTTGCCGAACCTGTTGCAGGGTTGGTGATGATGTGGGGATCATCGGTCGGTCTTTTGGCGGGGCTACTTGGCGGGTGGCCTGCGGTCGTCCTTCAGATGCCTGTTCGCATCGGAGTGTGGTGGATCATGGAAGTCGCTTCTCGCTGTGCGACCCTCCCGCTTCCCAGAATTTCACTACCGGTACTCGGAATGTGCTGTCTGTCTGCCGTCGTCTGGAGTCGAGTCACCGTTGCGCGAAACCGTCGGCGTGCAACGCGCTTTGATCGTCTCTCTGCCGGTTAGGGTCGCGACGTGTTCTTGGACCTCGGCACTACAAGATTCGACATCACCTACCGGGCGATCGTCATGGGGATCTTGAATCGCACACCCGATTCGTTTTACGACCAAGGGTCGTATTTCGAATTCGAGGATTTCCTGCGCAAAGCCGAGCAACTCGTCAATGACGGCGCGGATTTCCTCGATGTTGGCGGCGTCAAGGCTGGCCCTGGTGACGAGGTAACCGAACAGGAAGAGCTCGATCGGGTTGTGCCCGCAATCGAGGCGCTTCGGAGTCGATTCGATCTTCCGCTGTCAGTGGACACCTGGCGTGCTTCAGTCGCTAAGGCGTGTTTCGACGCCGGTGCGTGTATCGGTAATGACATCAGCGGTTTTGCTGATCCTGACTATCTCGATGTGTGCGCCGCCGCAGGTGCGTCCGTTGTTGCAACACACATTCGCTTAGCACCGCGAGTTCCCGATCCTGATCCTCAGTACGACGACGTCGTGATGGCGGTGTGTGAGTTCCTCGCCGATCGTGCCGAGCGAGCACGCACAGCGGGTATCCCTCGCGAGCGAATCATGGTTGATGCCGGTCTTGATCTCGGAAAGACGGAACTTCAATCGAAGATTCTCCTTCGGTCGTCCGATGCGTTGACTGCGCTTGGGTATCCCGTCTTTCTCTCGGCCTCGAACAAGCGATTCCTTTGGACGTTGCTCGATGTCGAACGAGGGTCTGCAGGCGACGGGACTATGGCTGCACATTCGTTAGGGATTGCGCTCGGATGTCGCATTCTTCGCGCTCATGATGTTCGAAACGGTCGCCGGGTTGCCGATGCAATGGCGGCCATTCTCGAAGTCGCATGAACGTCAACCTTTCGGCTCCAGTGTTTCTCCTCAAAGGGAGCGACGAGGTCATTCTCGGCGACGAAGTGTCATCGCTCATTGCGCAGCTCGTCGGAGACGGGGACCGAACCCTTCTTCTGGCAGAACTTTCGATTACTGATCACGCACTTGAAGACGGCGGCTACACAATCGGTCCAGTCGTTGATGCGTCGCAAACGTTTCCGTTTCTGAGCGATCGTCGGGTCGTGCTTGTTCGCAACGCTGCAGTCTTCTCAACGAAAGACGCGTGTGTGCCGCTTGTGCAGTACCTCGAGGACCCACTCGAAACGACATCGCTCGTGCTGGTGTGGGAGAAAGACCCTCGTCCCAACAAGCAGGCAAAGACGCCGGCAGTTCCCAAAAGTCTCGCTGACGCAGTTGCCGGCTGCGGGGGAGTTGTCGTCGATACCTCTCCTGGAACTGGGAAGGCACAGGGTGGGTGGCTTGATGAGCGAATCTCTAGTTCCTCCCTGAAACTCGATCCAGCAGCACGGCGAGCGCTTGTCGATCATCTCGGAAGCGATGTTGGACGGCTTCCCGCCCTTCTCGAAATGCTCGAATCGGTATTTGGTTCGGGAACCAAAGTCTCCGCTCCCGATATTGAGCCGTACTTGGGTGTATCGGGCGATGTTGCACCGTGGGATCTGACCGATGCCATTGATGGCGGCGATGTCAGCGGTTCGCTCGATGTCTTGCAGCGAATGATGATTGGCGGTGGTCGCCATCCGCTTCAGATTCTGGCGACTTTGAGTAACCACTATTTGAAAATGATCCGACTTGATGATCCCGAGATTCGTGGCGACAAACAAGCTGCCGATGTACTTGGGATGAAGGGCAGTACGTTCCCGGCGAAGAAGGCACTTGATGGCGCTCGTCGACTCGGCAGTGATCGTCTCGCAGAGATCGCGGCACTACTTGCGCAAGCCGATCTTGATCTGCATGGCGCGAAAGCCTGGCCGCCCGAACTCGTCGTCGAAGTTTTGGTAGCCCGGCTCGCCGGTCGGAATCGTTCGTCATCTGGATCTCGCGGCCGCCGTTAGGCGCGTCCGCGAATCGGCAGCCGACAAAAACGAAAAGGACCGGAGCAGTGCTCCGGTCCGATGTTGCAACAGCGCCTACAGGCGCAGTGATTACTTAGATGCAGCGTTGATGTGAGCCATGAGGCGGCTCTTGCGACGCGCAGCTTGGTTCTTGTGGATGACACCCTTGGCGGCAGCAGTGTCGATTCGCTTGATTGCGAGACGTGCTTGCTCAGCGACATCGGCGCTGCCTTCTTCGGCGGCGGCGAGCGCACGCTTGGTGCGGGTCTTCATTTCCGAGCGAACAGCCTTGTTGCGAAGGCGGGCCTTCTCGTTCTGACGATTGCGCTTGATCTGGCTCTTAATGTTGGCCACTGGGGTCCTCTGTTGTTGAAGAATTGGTGTGAATCGGGGGGAGGGGTTCTGGTCAAACGACCGGCCCCGGACACGGAGCGGAAAGCATAGCGGGCGAGGGCCCCTCCGTCACAAGACCGGGATTCTGCCCGGGGCCGTCTAGGCTCCTACGGCCCCTCGCCCTAAGGACGACTGCCTTCGTGGCCCCCCTCGACCGCATCCGCAATCTCTGCATCATTGCCCACATCGACCACGGCAAGTCCACATTGGCGGACCGCCTGCTCGAGCTCTGTGGCGCGGTCGACCCCCGTGAGATGCGAGCGCAGTACCTCGATTCGATGGATATCGAACGAGAACGCGGGATCACGATCAAGCTCCAAAGCGTGCGGCTCGATTACAAGGACCATCTCGTCCATCTGATCGACACGCCCGGTCACGTCGACTTTGGCTACGAAGTCAGCCGCTCATTGGCCGCGTGCGAAGGCGCCATCTTGCTGGTCGATGCCGCCCAGGGGATCGAAGCGCAAACGTTGGCGAACTGTTATCTCGCTCTCGAGAACGATCTTGAAATCGTCGCTGCGCTCAACAAGATCGATCTTCCTGCAGCGGAGCCCGATCGGTACGCCGCTGAGATCGAAAAGGTGTTGGGTATTCCCGCCGACGAAATCCTCCGCGTGAGTGCCAAAACTGGTGAAGGCGTGGCCGAACTCCTCGACGCGGTGATCGAACGCATTCCTGCACCCGTGGGTGATCCCGACGCTCCGCTTCAAGGTCTCATTTTCGATTCCCATTTCGATCAGTACCGCGGTGTTGTGTCATCGGTCCGAATCATGAATGGAACGTTGAACACCGGAGCAAGACTCAAGTTCGTGCAAGCCGGCGCGGTGTACAACGCCGAAGAAGTTGGTGTTCGTCGCCCCGACCCAACGCCGGTTGCCTCACTCGGTGCGGGCGAGGTGGGCTATCTCATCGCGGGCATCAAAGATGTTGGCGAGGCGCGATCGGGTGAAACGATCACCAACCTCGCACAGCCTGCTCCGGCACTCGACGGCTACGCCGAACCACGCCCGATGGTGTTCTGCGGTTTGTACCCCGTAGATGGCGACGAATTCACGACCTTGCGCGAAGCACTCGAAAAACTTCGTTTGAACGATTCGAGTTATACGTACGCGCCTGAAAGTTCTGGTGCACTTGGATTTGGTTTCCGCTGCGGATTCCTCGGCCTCTTGCATATGGAGATCATTCGCGAGCGACTTGAACGTGAATTCAACTTGTCGTTGATCGCCACCGCTCCGTCGGTGCAATACATCATTCACAAAACGAACGGCACGACACTCACGATCGACAATCCCAGTGAATTGCCGCCGGCCGACGAAGTCGATCACATCGAAGAGCCGTTCTTGCGGGCCACGATTCTCACGCCGACCGACTACACCGGCACCTTGATGGAGCTTTGTCAGGGTCGTCGCGGCGAGATGATCAAACTTGAATATCTCTCGCCTGAACGAATGGAACTGGTCTACGAACTCCCACTCGCTGAAGTCGTCACCGACTTTTTCGATCAGATGAAGAGTCGTACGCAGGGCTACGCAAGTCTCGACTACGACCCGGCGGGCTATCGCGTTTCAAACCTTGTGAAGGTCGACATTCTTCTGAATTCGGTTGCTGTCGACGCGTTCAGCATGATCGTTCACAAGGACAAGTCCTACAGCTACGGCCTGCGCATGACCGAGAAGTTGAAAGAGCTCATTCCTCGCCAACTCTTCGACGTTCCGATCCAGGCCGCAATCGGCGGGCGAATCATTGCTCGCGAAACGGTGAAGGCCAAGCGTAAGGACGTTCTCGCCAAGTGTTACGGCGGCGATATCAGTCGTAAACGCAAGTTGCTTGAGAAGCAGAAGGAGGGCAAGAAGCGAATGAAGAACATCGGCCGCGTTGAGGTTCCTCAAGAAGCGTTTGTCTCGGCCCTCCGTCTCGACGACTGATCCGCGGCCATCTGGCACTCTCCACCTTCGACTGCTTATTGAGGGGGCGGGCGGGTACGATAGGGGCCTGTGCCCGTTGTAGGCACACCGATTCCTGAGGACCTCATGCTCGACGAACGCAAAGCCACGATCCTGCGGGCGGTGGTGACCGAATACATCGAAACGGCCCAGCCCGTTGGTTCGGGTCATGTCGCGTCGTCGGCCGAGGTCAACGTTTCTTCTGCGACGGTTCGCAACGATATGGCCGCTCTCGAAGCCGAGGGCTATCTCGCTCAGCCCCATACGAGCGCCGGTCGAATCCCCACCGAAAAGGGCTACCGGTTTTTTGTCGACCAACTCGGAGGCCCGGGCAAGCTCGGAGTTACCGAATCGCAACAAGTTCGGACCTTCTTCAATCGCACGCACGGCGAAATGGAGCAGATGCTTTCTGACACCAGTCGCTTGCTGTCGTCGTTAACTCATTACGCCGCAGTCGTTGTCGGACCGCAGCATGAGGTCGCCACGATTAAGTCGGTGCAGTTGGTTTCGCTTTCACCCCGAATTGTGCTGGCGGTTCTCGTGCTTTCGAGTGGCGCGATTGAGAAGCACAGCATCGAACTTGCGGCTGACACCGACGAACTCGTGGTGAACGCCGCTGCAGTGCGACTTTCATCGCTGGTCGTTGGCCAGACACTCGCGTCGGCGAGCACACTCGACACTGATGCACTTCTTTTGGGAGAAGGCAACGACGTCGCTCCAGTACTTCGAGCTGCACTCGCGGAACTGCGTGGCGAACACCGACACGACGACCAAGTCTTTATCGGCGGTACTTCCGACATGGTTGCGTCTTTCGACGCCGTGCGCACCGTGAGCGAAATTCTTCGAATCCTTGAACAACAACTCGTGGTTGTGAGCCTCCTTGAAGATGTTCTCGACCGAGGGCTTTCTGTTGCGATCGGTCGAGAGACCGGCAACGAAGCGCTGGCTGATTGTTCAATCGTGGTTGCGCCCTATGTCGTTGATGGCGAGACCGCTGGTTCGATTGGTGTTCTTGGGCCAACACGTATGCATTACGACCAGGCGTTGTCAGCGGTTGCTGTGGTGGCCAATCGACTTGGCCGCACATTGAGCGAAGGCTGATTGGTGGCTGACTACTACGAACTCTTAGGTGTCAGCCGCGGCGCGACGGCCGACGAGATCAAACGCGCCTATCGACAACGCGCTCGTGAACTTCATCCTGATGCCAACCCTGACAATCCGGTAGCGGAGGCGCAGTTCAAAGAAGTCGCACTTGCGTACGAAACGCTTTCTGATCCTCAACGCCGTCAGCACTACGACATGTACGGCGAAGCGGGAATGCAGGGCGGCTCTCCGTTTGGTGGAGGCGGACTCGGTGACATCTTCGACATGTTCTTCAATGGCGGTTCACCTTTTGGTGGTGGCGGAGGCCCGAGCGGCCCACCACGGGGAGCCGATGTTGAGGCAATCGTCGACATCGATTTTGCTGAAGCGGTGTTCGGCTGTGAAGCAGAGGTCTCGGTCCGTACTGCAGTGACCTGCGGCGATTGCGATGGAACTGGCGCGGATCCTGGAAGTGGTCCGGTGACCTGTCCCGAATGTGGCGGAGCGGGTCAGGTGCGTCGAGTTCGTCAATCGATCCTCGGACAAATGGTGACCGCTGGTCCCTGCGGACGATGCAATGGCTTTGGAACCATCATCGAGCACCCCTGTCCGAATTGCGCTGGTGAAGGGCGCTATCTCGACGAATGCGAATACAACGTCGACGTACCGGCTGGTGTCGATACGGGACAAACGCTGCGGCTTTCGGGTCGCGGTGCGGTCGGAGCGCGAAACGGCGCGCCTGGTGATCTCTACGTTCATATTCGAGTTGCCGAAGATGATCGATTCATTCGACGCGACGACGATCTCATTCACGAACTCCCGGTTGCCTTCACCCAAGCCGCACTCGGTGCCCAGATCCAGATCGAGACGCTCGACGGCGATGAAGTTGTTCCAGTGGAACCGGGGACCGCATCAGGTGATGTCATCCGATTCCGAGGCAAGGGAGTTCCGCATCTTCAAGGTCGCGGTCGAGGCGATTTGCTCGTGCGACTCGTGGTGGAAACTCCTGAGGATCTCGACGATGAGCAGCGAAGCCTCCTCGAGAAACTGGCAGAGCTTCGAGGCGAATCGATCGATCCTCCAGAGCACGGTTTGATGTCGAAACTGCGCGGAGCGTTCAAGTAACGCCATGACAATCGATGCGCTTGACCTTCCGGAAAAGCCGGGTGGCACTGCGCCACATGTGATTGTCGAGAGCATCGATCGCCCAGTGTTGAGCGAAGAAGATGTTCATCATCTTTCGAAGGTTCGCCGTTTACGTATCGGCGATCTCGTCAGCGCCACCGACGGATCGGGTTCATGGCGTTGGTGTGTCTTTACTGGCGAAGAGATTGAGAGTGCTGACGTCGTTCATGTCGTTGACGAGCCGGATCCCAAACTTACGATCGGGTTTGCTCTCGTCAAAGGAAGCAAGCCCGAACTCGTGGTGCAGAAACTCACCGAACTCGGAATCGATGTCATCGTGCCTTTCATCGCAGAACGTTCGGTCGTGCGTTGGGATGACTCGAAGACGGAACGACAAGTTGAGCGCCTCACGAAAGTTGCACGCGAAGCGTCGATGCAATCTCGTCGGGTCTGGTTGCCGACGGTGGAACCGGTCGCAAAATTCAGTGAGGTGATTGCGCGACCAAATGCTGCTCGTGCTGATCGCGACGGCACGCCCCTCACCACGTCGAACACCGTGGTGCTGATCGGGCCCGA
>JALQSZ010000109.1 GCA_023264135.1 Acidimicrobiales bacterium | reverse complement strand
GACAACAGGATGAAGAACGATGCGAGTTCATCTCCCGAAAGCTGCTCGCCATCGACTTCGGTATTGACCAAAGCGGAAAGCAAGTCGTCGGTCGGGTTTTCGCGTCGGAGTACCGCCAGCTCCGTCAACAATCCCGCCAACATCGCCCCGGCACCCAAGAACGCAGTGATCGGATCGGTTCCTTCAGGAATGAAATCGGGATCGCCGCCCGACAGGATGATGTTCGACTGCGACAGCACCATGTCGTACTCGCTATGAGGAATCCCCATCATGTCGAGAATGACCAGCAGTGGGAACGGCATCGAAACATCGGTGACGAAATCGATTTCACCTTTGTCAACAACCTCGTCGACAACCTTTTTCGCCGTTTTCTCGACATCTTCAAGAACGTTGGCCAACATCCGCGGCGTAAATGTTCCGGAAACGATCTTGCGCAATCGAGCGTGCCGAGGATCATCCATAGAGATGAGCGAGCCGTAGAACTCGTTCATCTCCGCCGGCATATCAAGAATTGAAACGGCGCCTTGACCAGAACAAAAAATCTCCGGATGGCGACTGATCTCCAAAATGTCGTGCATCTTGGTGATCGCGTAATAGCCCGGCCCCTCCGGAAAGGGCTCCACAATCGGTTCAGGGAAATACGCGATCGGGTTTTCGCGACGAAGCGTCGCAAACGCCGCGTTGCGCTCGGCCCATGGTTTGGCCCAAAACTCGATGTCAGAAAGATCAATGTCTTTCAGGTTCATAACGACTCCTAGCTCGCGAACTTCTCAGAGGGCACCTGAACGATCGGTGGTTTCGATCAGTTCAAGACATTCACCATTTGGACCGGGCCAAAACAGAACAAGCAACAACGGAAGGTCGTCGCCAACAGAAAGTTCTTCTGTCGGAACGAAAGGCGTGGACCCAGCAGCGCGAATCACCGCTTCATCAGCCTTGCAATCCGTTGTTGACCAGGCCATGCGGAAGATTCCCAATTCATTCGCACCACGGACCCGAACTCCCGAAGTCGGTGCGGGATCAAGCCACTGAATAAGTGCGACCGTAAAGACTGATCCGGCGTCTGCGAGGATCGCTCCGCGAATCCGCTTATCGGTCGGGCCTCCGAAAAGTTCCCTTGTCCACTCCATGTCGGTGGGTTCGAACACCAACTTCAGTCCCATGACGTCGCAGTAGTACGCAATCGACTCGTCGAGATCAACGCAGTTCACGACAACTTGCGCAATTGAGGTTTTCTGCGCAGCAAGAAGTTGAATTGGCACGCCATCGGGATCGAGCACCATCGCCAAACGCGGTCGTTCTGGTCCGGCCTCGACCTCGATTGGTCCACCGACGAGCGTTCCGCCGGCGGCGATCGCATTCGCCACTGTTGCATCGAGATCAGGAGTGGTGATCATGAGACGGTTGTAACCGGGTTCACCGTCGTGCTTCGGCGGAGTGCCCGTAGGTCGTGGCGTCTTCCATTCGAGGAGATCAAGCGAAAGTCCATCGAGGCCGTCATCGGAATGCAGGATCCAGGCATCCCACGCGACTTCGTCGAGACCGAAAGCAGAACCCGATTGGTTCTTGCTCGGAACGGTGCGAAGGACACGATGCAGCCCAAGCGCTTCGTAAAACTCGACGGAGCGCTCGAGATCGGAGCAGTTCGAGTTGCAGTGGTAGATGCGGTTTCCCTGAATCGCCATGGTCGGATCGTAGGGCCACCGAACCGGCGGCGCTTTCAGGGCTCAGTAGGACTCAGGATCGTCGATAACGGATTGCGGAACGGGGAAGTTGTAGAGCTCTGAAGCGTTTTTCCAAGTGATGCGGGCAATGTCCTCGGCGGGCAGATTGCCGATCTCATGCTTCGTCACTCGTTGCGTATTCGGCCACGTTGAATCGCAATGCGGGTAATCGCTTTCGAGAAGGATGTTCTCGATGCCAATGCGATCACGCTGCACAAATGCCGACGGATCCTCAACCGCGCAGAACCAAAAATTCCTCTTCAGGACTTCGGCCGGAGTGAGGTCCGTTCCTGTCCAGGTTCCATACATGTCGTGATAACTGAGCATGTGGTCGAGTCGATCCATGAGCCCTGCCACCCAACCAATGCCGCCTTCCGACATGCACAGCTTCAGGTCGGGGAATCGAACCGGCAACATTGAGTACAACCAGTCGACTGCTGCGAACATCGCATAGCCAAAGAACAAAACGCCAACGGTGTCGGGTGGCGCGTCGGGAGCGGTTGCTGGCGAAGTGCCCGACGAACCGATGTGGAGATTCACGACAGTTCCGGTTTCGGCGCAGGCCTGCATCATTGGATCCCAGTAGCCGGTGTGCAATGACGGCAGTCCCAACATGTGAGGGGCTTCGGTAAATGTCACGGCCTTGAAGCCGCGTTCGGCGTTGCGGCGAATTTCTTCGGCACCAAGCACTGGATCAAGTAGCCAAGGGATCTGACACGGAATGATGCGACCGGGATGAGTCCCCGCCCATTCCTCGAGGTGCCAATCGTTCCACGCACGAGTCGTTGCCAGTGCAAGGTCGACATCGTTTGTCGTCGTCTGCAAACGCTGACCGCAGAAGCCAGGAAGGAACGAAGGAAAATTCACCGACGCGTAAATGCCGTTGAGGTCCATATCGGCGATACGCGCATTGATATCCCATGCACCGCGGCGCATTTCCTCGCACCGAGCAGGTTCAAACGAATATTCAGACACGGGTCGACCGACGACGGCATTGAAGCCAACGTTCGGAAATTCCATTCCGTCGTAGACCCACGTCTCGGAACCATCGTCCTTTTCAATGATCTTCGGCGCGCGTTCGGCCAACTTCGACGGAAGTCGACCTTCAAACGTGTGCGGTGGCTCAACGATGTGATCGTCGGCAGAAATGATCGTGTACTCGCGCTTTGCTCGTTGCGGCTCAGGAAGAAACGTGACTGCTCCGGTCACCGACTTTCCACCGGTCGTGAAATTCAGATTGGACGCAAGATCATCGATATTGATCGACATGGTTCACTCCAGAACGTCGGGTTCTTCGCGGATAAGTCGGCGGACAGCTCCGGCCCAATACACCTCGGTGCCGCGCTCAAGTAACGAGGCCTTCATCGCAGGACGCACAATCGGCGGCACGGTTGTTGCCGGGCGATCGGCAACAAGAACGTCGTACATCAACTTGCATTGACGATCGAGCGTGGCGGACTTGTACGTGGCTTCTTCGATCGTTGGTGCAGTCACAATCGCGCCGTGATTCGCCAGGATCACAACTGATGCATCGCCGATTCGTTCGGCGAGGTCGGCGCCGAGTTCAGGAGAGTCGATCTCGCCCGAATATTCGCTTACGAATCCAAGTTCGCCATCGAACATTGACGACTGTTGATGCAGAAACTCGGGGACGAGCCCCAGCGCAGCGAGCAGTACGACGTAATACGGATGATTGTGCACAACGACTCGTGCTTCAGGACGCCGACGGTGGAGTTCGGTGTGAATCTGCACCGCCGGCGTGACATCCCATTTGCCACCGATGACCCGACCATCGGGATCGACGCGACAGATATCGGATGCAGAAATTTCTTCCCACCACAGACCCCATGGATTCACCATCATCGATGAGCTGTCGTCGTTCGCCCACGTGATGTGACCAGCGATGTTTTCGCAAAAACCTTCACGAGCAAGAATGCGGAACGAACACGCCAACTTCTGCTCATCAGTCAGTTCGACACCGATCGGCGGCGTGATTGACGGCGACCAGACATCGGCCCCACCCTTCGAAAGTTCGATCCCCTCTGGGACAACTGCCGAACCCCGAGTTGTTGCGTCATTCGCTTCGATCGTCATCGTGCAACCCCCCGGTCGACGTACGACTCCACGTTAGATGCCAAACCGACGCACGCCGCCATCGGATGTGGTTGCCTTTCGCCATGACCACCGTCTCGATTGCCAACGGCATGATCCAAGGCCGATCCACTCCGGGATCGTTCGCGTTTCTCGGCATTCCCTTTGCCCAACCTCCGGTCGGGCCGCTTCGTTGGGCCCCACCGGCACCTGCACTTCCATGGGAGGGCACCCTCGATGCAACGTCATTTGGTTCGGCGCCATGGCAGCCGACCGGAGGTCCGCTCGACGGGCTCGTACCGGGCATGGGCAGCGAGGATCAATCAGACGATTGTTTGAATCTCAATGTCTGGACTCCCGCGACTGACGGCGCTCGCCCTGTCCTCGTATGGATCCACGGCGGCGCGTTTTCGTTGGGTGCTGGTTCGCTCTCCGTATACGACGGCTCGCGCCTTGCAGCCGCAACGAACACAGTCGTCGTGACCATCAACTATCGACTCGGAGCCCTCGGCTTCATGGTCATCGATGATCCTTCGTGCACACCGAACGTGGGACTCCTCGATCAGGTTGCGGCACTCGAATGGGTACGAGACAACATCAGCGCGTTTGGTGGCGACCCCGACAACGTCACCATCTTTGGAGAATCTGCCGGAGGCGGAAGCGTTCTTTCGCTTCTGTCGATGCCGGCAGCAGTGGGGCGTTTTCATCGAGCCATCGTTCAAAGTGGTGCAACTGATTTGTTGCTTGACCGCGAAAAAGCGCAACTCGTTGCTGAAGCAGTCGCCCGCGCCGCAGGTCTCGATGCTGTCGATGCCGAACAACTTCGCCAACTCTCAGGACCACAACTCATCGAGGCGCAAGCGAACGCAGCGATGGAACTTTTCGGCACAGTTGGAACGATGCCCTTTCATCCCGTCGTTGACGGCGTTGTACTGCCCCATACCTGGCTCGAAGCTGCTCAATCGGGTTTCAACCCCGTTCCCGTCATCATTGGCACCTGCCGCGATGAAATGGATTTGTTCAAGATGTTCGATCCCGACGCCGGTTCACTCACCGCAGAAGGTCTTCGCACACGATTCGAGATCGTTGGCGGCAATGTCGACTCCCTGATTGACGCCTACGCCTCGGTCGGAGCGACGGAACCACCCGAAGCTTGGCGTCGCGCCAACACCGATATCGCGATGTGGTTACCTGCACTTCGCATTGCTGAAGCTCGCGCGAAGCACGGCCCAACCTGGATGTACCGATTCGATTGGGAGACCTCGTCGCCAGACATGGGTGCTGCACACGGCGTTGATATTCCGTTCCCGTTCACAACGATCGACATTGATGGCTGGGATGCATTCATTTCCGATCCCGAACAAGCAATGTCGTTGGCATCGCTCATGCAACGGTCCTGGGCCGACTTCGCTCGCGAAGGTGTTCCGACACTCGGAGACGATGCGTGGCCGTCATACACCTCTGCCGATCGCGCGACCGCGGTCTTTGGCAGAAAAGTTTCGATTGAACATGACCCGAATGGCGCCGTTCGGCAAGCATGGACCAACTGACGAACTCATCACGGCTTCGTCACCACCTCAGGGGGATCAATGAATTACGCAATGCTCGGCACGACGGGCGTTTCGGTGAGTCGCTATTGCCTCGGCGCAATGATGTTCGGGCAAATGGGTAACACCGATCACGCTGAATGCATCCGCATCATTCACAAAGCGCTCGACGCCGGCATCAATTTCATCGACACCGCCGACGCCTACTCCGGTGGCGAAAGCGAAGAGATTGTC
>JALQSZ010000108.1 GCA_023264135.1 Acidimicrobiales bacterium | reverse complement strand
CACCCATGTTCTCTGCACGACCGAAACCGTTGCACTCGCAACGCAACTTGCAGCATTCACCGACGCACAGGTGATTGACGTTCGTCAGGCAGTGAGCAGTCACGCTTCGACAACACTTCCAACGGTCACTTCAGAGTTCGATGCAATGATCGTTTACACAAGTGGGACTACCGGTTTGCCGAAAGGTGTGGTGCACACGCACTCATCGCTCGCTGCGCAATGCGCAGCGATGGTCCAGACGTGGGGTTGGACAGCAAACGATCGCATTGTGTGCGTGCTTCCCCTTCACCATGTTCACGGACTCGTCAATGTCACGTTCACGGCACTTTCAGTTGGTGCGACTCTCGAAACTCCCGGACGCTTCGACGCGCTCGAGACCTGGGAGCGACTTGCTTCTGGAGAGATCACGCTCTTCATGGCGGTACCCACGATTTATTCGCGACTTGTTCGCGCTTGGCTCGATGCCGACTCTGACACGCAACAGCGATGGTCTGCCGGTGCGGCTGGACTTCGACTCATGGTGTCGGGTTCAGCCGCATTGCCGGTTTCGACACTTGAGCAATGGCGAGACATTTCTGGTCATGTGCTGCTCGAACGCTACGGAATGACCGAATTGGGTATGGCATTAGGCAACACCCTCGACCGCCGCGTGCCCGGCCATGTCGGGTGGCCCTTCCCGGGAGTCGACGTCTGCATTGTCGACGAACAGGGCAGCGAGGTCGCCGACGGTGAAGCGGGCGAGCTCCTCGTACGCGGTCCGCAAGTGTTCAATCGCTATCTGAATAGACCTGACGCCACTGCAGAGTCGTTCATTGACGGATGGTTTCGTACTGGCGATGTCGCCCAACACACTCCCGATGGCTATCGGCTTCTTGGACGCGCATCGGTCGACATCATCAAGTCAGGCGGAGAGAAAGTGTCTGCACTCGAAATCGAGGAAGTGTTTCGCACGCACTCAGCGGTGCTCGATTGTGCGGTAGTTGGACTGCCGGACGATGAATGGGGCGAGCGAGTCGCGATGGCGTGGGTTGCGAGTTCTGAGGGCCACCCAACCGACGCAGAGTTCCGTGCGTGGGGCAAGAAACAACTCGCTCCTGCCAAAGTGCCATTTCGCTACTTGTGCGTGACGGAACTGCCCCGAAATCCGATGGGCAAGGTCACCAAAGTCGCGGTGCGCGAACTCTTTGACTGATCAGGACTTGTTCCTGCGCCACTGCACGAACAAGTAGACGCAAGCGGCAATGAAGATCAGCGCGCCGATTCCGAGAAGCACCGGAAGAATCCAATTGGTTCCGGAGGATTTCGTTTCCGGTGCAGCAGCAGCGAGCACATCAAGCGATGCAATCGCGGTGTTGTCGATTGCGGCGATATCGGGATTGTCAGAACGAGCGAGCACAGCGAGCGAAGCGGAACTCGTACGAGTGCCAGTTGCTTCGATCCGCAGTCGAACGGATGCGCCAGGAGCGAGTGACGGAATTTCCCAGAGCGCAAGATTGGGGTTCCATACGCCTCGTTCGGCAAGAGCGGAATCGAAGCGCAGGCCAGTGAGTTTCGGATCGGTGAGAACTTGAACTGACGTTGCTTCGCCGGGACCACGGTTGGTGACGTCAATCGTGAACGAGACTGCATCGCCGATGGCAGTTGAAGGATCGATGCCAGTGAGCTTCACGTAGAGATCAGCAACTGGACCAACGAACTGTGTGCTGGAGTTGCGATCGACAACGGGGTTGGGCATTGGCGTGCTGGTTGCGGCTCGAGCGCCGTCAGCGATCGTGCCTCCGGTGTTCGGCATCTGGAAGGAAATCGCGGTGGAGACAAACGTTCCTTCGTCAATGTCGCCAAGTGAGCAAGCGAGACCGCCGAACGCGCTGGTGCAGTTTTTCGGCGTATCAATCGACGTGGCTTCTTTGGGTAGAGGAATAAAAACTGATGACTCTCGTGCCATTGATGGGCCACCATCGACAACGGTGACGAGCTTGGTGATCGGCGAGCCCGCCGACAGTGGGCCGACAATGCGTTCGTCGAGCGCAAGGGTGGATTGAGCATTGACCGAGAACACCACCGGTGATGTCACTGTCGCGGCACCGATGCCAGCGGTTTGCACCGATCCGGTGAGTGTGGATCCGTCGGCAATATCCGAAGAAAGAACGCCACGGAATTCAACGCGGGCGGAAGCACCAGCGGCGAGACCGGGAAAGGAACAGGTCGCTGGCGATGCCGTGCAGGTCGGTGCAGGCGCGCCCGTTGGGGGGAAACCCACAACAAAGAGTGGAGTGAAACCCGTGGGGAACGAGCCGGTCACGGTGAGCGGCGACGCGCCAGGAGTTGACCCGACGTTCATGACATCAACCGAAACCGTGGCGACACCGCCTGCCGTTCCAATCAGCGGTGACGGACTCACGTTGGCTTCGAGTGTGGGCGCCGATGGGGGAGCAACAGAAAGTGCTTCCACGGTTCGATTGTTATCGCCCGATGGATCGCTTCCGTTTGCTCGCGCAAACACGTTTGATCGGACGATCAGTGGTGAACCGGTCGAGGGCGCAGTGAGCGGAAGCTGCCAAGAGCGTGAATCGCCATTTGCGAGTAATCCCACTGTGCACGTGATGGTGCGACCTGCATTCACGCAACCCGAAGGAACGGGCCCGGTAAGGGTCAGTCCGGTTGGAATCTCTTCAACGACCGAAACGCCGGTCGCGTCGGATGGGCCCTGGTTCTTCGCGCTAAACGAAAGCGTGGTGGTTCCACCGGAGGCAACCAGCGATGGCGAGAACTGTTGCGATACCTGAATATCTGACGACGGACGGACCACAACGGTGGTGATCTCATTTGGCGTCACTGACTTCACATCGAATGCGTCGACTGCAGTGACGGACGCAGGAATCGAGATGACCGAATCAGAAGCGGCCGGAAGAATGCGTTCCTGCCACGACACAACAACGGATTCGGTTGGAAGAATCACGCCGGGAACTCCGAGCGCCCCGACTGGTCGTATGAGCAAGGTGTCGGGAGTCAATCCAAAGACGCCGGCCGGCGTTGCGGAGTCCTTCACGTACTCAACGGTCTTCGACATCGTGACATTGAGAACAACATCGTTTGTCGGGCTTCCGCCCGTATTGCGAATGACGGCGGTTTGCGTAATGACACCTTCAACGGCGACGGGTGTTGAGGGCGTCAGTGACACCGACGCAGCAACACACGACGCGGTGCCGAGCGACACTGCGTCGATCAGGTTGGCGTCAGGCGCAGACGACGTTGTCGGAACAAACGTGATTCGCGTAATGGTTTGACCATCGGGAACTTTGTAGGTGCCACCGTGTCGAGTCCACGTTGTCGGGTCAGTGAGAACTGCTTGTTCTTTGCCTTCGGCGCCAGGTGAACCGATGAGAACACGCATTGACGCAGTGCCGTTGACAGCGCGATGCGAGAGCCCCCACGCGATCGACGTACCAGGAACAGTTGCGAGGTCTTGAGAAAGACGCGGTTGCGTGCCACTGAGCTGTGCGAACTGACGTCCGACGGCAGCGTTGATGTCGGTCCAGCCGTTGGCGAGCAACGTGACCTTGCCGGTCTCGCCGGTACCGATCCAACCGGTGACAGTGGAACCATCGACGGTCTTGCGTTCCTTGGCATCGATGACCGGAGATTCGAAACTTTCGTTGGACAGCGAAACCGGAACCGTTGGGCAACCCGGAGTGGTGGTTTCGCTTTGCGCCTTCGCGGCAAAGGGGAGCGTGAGGCACAAGAGCGTTGTCACCAACGTTGCGGCCACAATGCCGCGCAAAAGCCGAGGGTGCAGAACCGTTGCCATGGCCGGTCAGGCTAGTGCGGGCGAGGGTTCTCCTCCGCAGGGTCGCTTGTCACCACTGGGCCACGAACAATGGTGTGCCCGCTCGATCCGACGGCCTGGGCGGCAGCCTCGGGGGGAGTCTCGGAGTGACACGATGGGCGGGCTCATGCGATCCGGAGGTTCCGGTCGCCCAGGGGGAAACCGTGCTCGAAATCACCGACACCGACCGCATTCGCATCATCACGCTGAACCGTCCCGATGCGCTCAATGCATTCAACGAAGCGCTCTACGACGCAACAACTGACGCGCTTATTGATGCAGCTGCAGATAACTCCGTTGCTGTCGTCATCATCACCGGTACAGGTCGTTCGTTCTCGGCGGGAACTGATGTTGTTGAAATGGCGATGCGCAACACGGGTGGAATCGAAAATGGTCGTCACGGATTTCCGGGACTCGTCGATCATCTCGTTGATTTCCCAAAGCCGTTGTTCTGCGCGGTGAACGGAATGGCGCTTGGTATCGGCGCAACGATGCTTGCGCTTTCTGATCTTGTGTTCATGTCGACCGAAGCGCGCATTCGTTGTCCGTTTACTGCGCTTGCAGTCGCACCCGAAGCAGCGAGCAGTTACACATTTCCTGCGATGATCGGTCGTCACAACGCGACGTGGGCGCTTATGAGTTCAGAGTGGTTGTCGGCCCAAGAATGTTTAGAAATGGGCATCACATGGAAAGTGTGTGAACCAGAGCAACTCATGGAAGAAACGATGAAGCACGCGCGCGTCCTTGCATCGAAGTCGATCTCGTCATTGGTTGAATCAAAAAAGACGATCACCGCCGCGATCAAACCGCAGATCGATGCAGCGCGCGAACGCGAGAACGCGGCCTTCGCGTATCTCATGGGACGCCCAGCAAATATCGAAGCGCTCACCGCGTTGGCCGAACGCAGGCAGCCTGATTTCGCCGCTATCGATTTGGCCGATTCCTAAAAAATCGACGATTCGAGATTCTTCCGAGATTCTCACCTTCGTTTCGGGGGCTCCTTACCCAGGGAGTTGATGCTGTGTTCGTCCCCAACGGACATCTCACACCAACACCCCCCCCACAAACACCCCACCCAAGGAGCCCCACCATGAACAAGAAGATCGTTTCCATCAGTCTCGGAGCTGGCCTCGCAGTCGGCTCAGTCGCTGGTCTCATCGCTGTGCCGGCGATCTCCGGCGCTCAGAGCACCTCCAGCACCACTGCAGCGACCGCTCAAGCGAATCGCCCAGATCCGTCGGTCCGTATGGGCGAATCCCTCAAGCCACTTGTCGACGCCGGCACCATCACGCAGGCCCAAGCCGATGCAGTCATCGCGGCACTCGTCGCCGATATGCCCCAAGGCGGCCAGCACGGTGGCAAGGGCGGCCCTGGCCTCGATGTCGCCGCACAGGCCCTCGGCGTGACCGTGGATGAACTCCACACCGCACTCGACGGTGGCCAGACCCTTGCCCAGGTTGCCTCGTCGAAGGGCGTCAACGTCCAGGTCGTGATCGACGCACTCGTTGCTGAACGCACCAACCACATCAACGAGGAAGTCACCTCCGGTGAGATCACGCAGGCCCAGGCCGACACGAAACTGGCCGATGTCACCCAGCGCGTCACCGACATGGTGAACAATCCTCGTCCGGCTGGCGGCCCTCGCGGCGGTCATGGTCCTCAAGGTGCCCCTCAGGACAGCACCCAGGCTGCTCCGGCAACCAACTGATTCCCCCTCGTCTCTGACCCCGCCCCCACCACGAGACGAGAGAACAGAGAAGGCCCGGCCAGTTGGCCGGGCCTTCTTCTATTGGAGGCGGCG
>JALQSZ010000107.1 GCA_023264135.1 Acidimicrobiales bacterium | reverse complement strand
ATCGCCTTTGCCTCCGATCTTGTGATCGCTGCTGACAATGCCAAGTTCATTGAAGTGTTCGTACGCCGCGGGATCACTCCCGACGGTGGCGGTGCCTACATGCTTCCGCGCCTCATCGGCATGCAGAAGGCAAAGGAACTCATCTTCTTCGGTGACGACATCAAGGCACTCGACGCTGAACGCGTTGGTCTGGTGAACAAGGTCGTCCCGCAAGCCGAACTCATGACTGCTGCCGGCGAATGGGCGGGCCGACTGGCCGAATCCCCCACCCGCGCCATCATGCTTTCGAAGTGGCTCCTCAACCGCAGCCTCGATTCAAACCGTCATGGCGCATTCGAAGACGAAGCATGGGCACAGGAAATGGCGTCCTACACCCAGGACTTCCAAGAAGGCGTCGCTGCGTTCAAGGAACGTCGCGACGTCGAATACCGCGGCTGGTAACGCTCAGCCGGTGAACTTCGGGCCGAGCTCGAAGCAGGCATCGGCGCCATACCGCTCAAACACTGAACGCTGGCAATAGGTGGCCTCGGGGTAATACGCGCCCATCGTTGCGCGTGCCGCGGCGTTCGATTGCGTGACGGGAATGTTCTGCACGGCGTTCGCAAATGACGCGTTCGGCAACATGTTGCGAAGAATGAGATTGCCATTGGGTTTGAGCTCATCAGGCAATGCTTCGCCGATGGGACCAAACCACTTGAGCCAAGTGCCGTTTGCTTGTGCGATCGACGCGTCGGTCGGGTGATCTTGATCTGCGCCGATCACATAGAGGTAGCGGCCTTGCGCGTCGAGAGCCGTTTCGCTGTCGCGTGCGCATTGCACTACCGGCGCCGGTGTAACAAGAAGATTCGTGCACATCGACCAATAGCGCAGCTGCTGTTCGGGGTAGAGGGCCTGACCGGGAGTGTCGGGATAGCTCGGCGCCAAACCCCGCACGAGGATGAGGCGGCCACGCTCCCATGACGTTGTCGCGTAGACGTACTTGTTATCGGCGTTGGGGAACAGACCGCCACCGCCACTGAATGAGAATTCAGGAACGTCAGCAGGCGGAATGGCATCGGCGATGGCCTGCCCCATGATGAGCGCAGCAAGGGCAACGATCGCCGGCTCTGAACTGAACGTTGTGCAACCCGTCTTGGTCACACCGTTGATCGTCATCGACGGGATCGGAACTCCGCCGCTCGGACTCGTTGCATCGAACGGCACGTACACGCGAATGAGTAACCATCCAACGCCGGGAATCGCGTCGATTTCGCCGGCGACCGGTGACGTGATCTGCGGAGTGTTGGTGACGTTCACGCTCACCGTGTAATTGCGAGGCGTTCCCGTCAACGATTGGCCCGGAAGATAAGGGTTGATGCTTCCAGCGTCTTCGAGGATCGCAGTATCGCGGAGGCCGCCAACACTTGATCCTGTCGAGTCATACGAGTTGAACGACATGTAACGGGCATAAGCGAACTGTCCGGTGATCGTGACGACATCACCGAGAGAAAAGTTTGTTGGCATTGCCCAGTAGGTGGAATTCGTATCCGGATACGCGACATTGGCGTCGCTTTGGTTCACGATGATGGGGAACGCGCACGTCGGGTTGATGATCGCCGGAGCAACTTGTGCCGACGCAGTGGAAACGACGGCAACAGCAGTGAAAGTGGCAAATGCAAGGCAAACCGCAAAACACTGCTTGAGCTTCGTCATGAAAATGGTTCTCCAGTAAGAGCGGAATACAGCAGTCGAGCAACCGTTTCGATCATCGCTTCGCGACTGGTTCCACGCTTTTCGAAACCCTCACGGTAGTTCGGAAGGCGATCAAGAGCGGCGAGCATGGCTCCCGCAGTCGCTTCAGCATCAAGTGCCGTCGTGAGGCGGCCATCTTCTTGCGCGGCACGCACCTTCGACACCATCGCCGACATGAACGGAGCGTTGTAGTCGCGACGCACCTGACGAAAGCGTTCATCGCGTTCATCGGCTCGCAACAACATGATCCGAAGGACAGCACCGTTTTCGTCCCAAAAATCGGTGTAATCGGAAACGAGTCGACGAGCGTGGTCGATTCCTGGCTCGCCTTCGCTCCAGTCGGCTTCCATTTGCGCGTGAATCGGCGCGACCTTTTCGATCATTTCCGTAGAGAGCGCATAGATCGCATCTTCGACATCGGAAAAGTATTGATAAAACGTCGCCGGTGAGGTTCCGACCTCACGGGCGACGTCCATCACTTTCAGATCGAGCGCACCGTTCTCACGCAACAACGACGCGGTCGTGTCGAGGATGCGGCGCCGCGTTTGCTGCGCACGCTCCCCGATCACTCGACCATCGGTTGCGGTGGTGTCACTCATAAGTGTCGAACGCCGATCAGGTGCCGTGCACTGGGAACGGAGCCGGTGCGGCCTTCACGAGATCGTCGACAACTGCGCCGATTTCGGCGGGTTCCCACTTGTCGCCTTTGTCGAACTCGGCGCCAACCTGCCAGCCGTCGGCAAGGCTGATGAGTCCACCGGCGCATTCAAAGACCCGACCAGAAACGTTGCAATCGGCGCTTCCCAGCCACACCACGAGTGGGCTGATGTTGGCCGGGTCCATGGCGTCGAAACCGCTTTCGGGCTTGGCCATCATTTCGGCGAATGCTTCTTCGGTCATGCGGCTGCGTGCCGACGGCGCGATCGAGTTCGCATTCACACCAATCCGGCCCAATTCAGCGGCGATGTTGATGGTGAACGTGGCGATACCAGCCTTGGCCGCCGAGTAGTTGGTCTGCGCAATCGAGCCGTGGAGACCCGCGCCAGACGAGGTGGTGACGACACGTCCGTCGCGCTGACGACCAGCCTTCGATTCCGCACGCCAGTAGTCGACTGCATGCTTGACGGGACAGAACGTGCCGCGGAGATGCACACGAATAACGGCATCCCATTCGTCGACACTCATATTCACGAACATGCGGTCGCGAACAATGCCTGCGTTGGTCACGACAGTGTCGAGACCGCCGAAGGTGTCGATCGCGCTCTGGACAAGTCGACCGGCACCATCCCAATCGGAGATGTCGTCGCCATTGGTGATGGCCTCTCCACCACGTTCACGAATGAGTTCCACCACTTCCTGCGCCGGGCTCATGTCGTTGCCCTCGCCTTGCAGCGATGCACCAACGTCATTCACTACGACCTTGGCGCCTTCGGCCGCGAATGCGAGTGCATGTTCGCGACCGAGGCCTCGACCGGCACCAGTAATGATGACCACGCGTCCGTCACAGATACCCATGAGTTACTTCTCCCTGTTCTGATGGTTCTTGGCTGCTTCTTTCACGTACTTCGTGATGTCAGCCGGCTTGATTTTCGAGTCGAAGGGGATGTCCCACGAACCCATGCTTGATGAGGCAAAGCGGAGCACGCCCAACGGATCGGAAAGTTCGTCACCCGACATGAACCGAAGCGTGATTCCTTTTTTGGTCGTGTCGATTGCACACAGCGGATTCATCCACTTTGCATCGAACGAGTACATGTACTGCTTCCACTTGATCGCGGTGTCGATCTTCGGCACCGCTTTCAGCACCGCCGCATTGATGATCTCTAACTGCTGGTGAATCGCTTTGTCTTTGGTCTTGAGGTAGTCGGCAAACGGTTGTTGACTCATGCTGAATCTCTCGCGGCTTCGAGTTTTGCGATATCAAGCTTTCGCATCGTGAACATTGCTTCCATGGCCTTCTGATTGCAGATCAACTCACCCATGTTGTCGGGGATGATTTGCCAAGAAAGCCCGAACTTGTCGCGCAACCACCCACACTGACTTTCCTCTCCCCCATCAGCAATGAGCGCGTTCCAAAAATGATCAAGTTCTTCTTGACCATGGCACGGATACACGAACGACACGGCTTCAGTAAATGGAAAGTCAGCTCCGCCATTAAGAAGCTGCATTTGTTGACCAGCAACCGTCACGAACGCCATAAAGACATTGTCGACACCATTGGGCCACGGTTCACCAGCCATGTCGCCAAGTTGCACACTATCGACCGAAGAATTCGGAAAGAGATCGGTGTAGAACTTCGCGGCCTCTCCGGCTCGACCGTTGAACCATAAGCACGGTGTGATCTGACTCATCGTTCCCACTCCTTTTCTGCTTCGGCCGCGGCAGGCGCCAGGGCTCGTTTATCGATCTTGGACATTGCAGTGAGGGGCAACTCGTCAAGCAACACGAGTGCATCAGGAGCCTTATACGACGCGAGTCGCTCATTGCACCACTCGCGCAGTTGCTCAAGGGTCGGCGGATTCGCCGCGTCGGCTGGAACCACAAAGGCCACACCAATCTCGCCGAGCACCGGTGCTGGTGTTCCGGTGACGGCAACCCGATCGACAAGCTCGTGTTGTCCGAGGTGATTCTCAACCTCGATCGGGTACACGTTGTAGCCACCACGGATGTACATCTCGGTACTGCGACCCGCCAGGTGCAGATCACCTCGAGCATCGAGAAACCCAAGATCACCGGTTAGTAGCCAACCGTTCTCATCGATGGCATCGGCAGTGAGCTCGGGTTCTTGCCAATAGCCGCGCATCATTGCGCGGCTTCGGAGACACACTGTTCCGACTTCGGTGTCTCCAGATTCCGTTCGTTCCACAACGCGTCCGCGACCCTCGTCGAGACGAAGTTCCATTTCGACTCCAGAGCCGGGAGTGCCAACCGTGTTGCAAATGACATCGTCGGGATCATCGAGCGAAGTTCCGGTCGACACACAGGCTTCGGTACTTGTGTAACGAACCACTACGGGAGAATTGAAACGGTCGCGCATGGCGTCGACCATTTCCGGTGGAATTCGCGCTGCACCCGAGGACACAATGCGCAGCGACGACGTATCGGTCGTGGCGAGGTCGGAATGGGCCAGCATCATTTGCCACTGCGCAGGCACACCCTGGCCAACGGTGACTTGTTCTTCTTCAATGAGCTGGAGTGCACCGGCGGCGGTCCAAGGTGTTGGACAGATCACCGTGGTGATGACGTACATCAATTCATCCCAGACCCGAGTCATGTAGCCAACATGCGCAAATGGCAATGGCGACAGACGATGATCGCCCACTGCTGAAAGAGGTCCGGCGGCCTGCGCCATTGCTCGCAAGCACGCATGATCGAACATCGCGCCCTTGGGCTTTCCCGTCGTACCCGAGGTCCACACAATCGCGAGGAGATCGGTCTCAGAAATGTTTGGACGAGATGTAAACGGTTCGTCGTTGTACGCGTCGCGAAGTTCTTCGACCGACAGGACAGCAACGTTCGGGTCGTTCACCACAAGTGCATCGGTAACGATCACCTTCGGCGACGACTTGGCGATGATGTGCTCGGTTTCAGCGGGACCCAACTTCGGGTTCATCCCGCTGGCAATTGCACCGAGTCGAACAACTCCTTGATACGCGACCGCGTACTCAATCGACGAAGGCAGAGAGATCCCAACAACATCGCCTTGCCGAACTCCGAGCGATGCGAGTCGTGTTGCCACTCCGTCGGCAGCGCGCTCCCATTGAGCAAACGTCATTCGCGCCCGTGACTCTGCAGGACCATTCCCGTCGACGAAGGCCAAGACATCGCCACATTGCGCCACAACTGCATCGAAGAGATCGAGCAAGTTGGCGTAGTCGCCAGAAAACGGAGCGTCAGGCAGCGGCATCGGAACTTACGCCTTGTTG
>JALQSZ010000106.1 GCA_023264135.1 Acidimicrobiales bacterium | reverse complement strand
GACCCTCGAGCGAATCTTCACTGAAATGCAGAACGTTCCGTTGAAAGAGTCGGTGTGGCCAAAGTTTTTGCGTGAGAACGCAATGAAACTGTTCAAGATGGATGGGGTGCCCTGATGCCAGTTGCAGTTGTGACCGGTGCCGGTCAAGGACTTGGGCGCGCCGATTGTCTTCGTTTGGCCGAAGACGGTTTCGATGTCATGTGTCTTGATCTCAATGTCGACGCGGCGCGCGAAACCGCTGAGTTGTGCGGTGGCACGGCGTTTCAGCTCGATGTCACCGACCGCAGCGCCGTGTTCGCGGTTGCCGATCAAATTCCCGAATGCTTTGCGCTTGTCAATAACGCTGGAATTTGGAACTTTCCGTCGATTCTCGATGTCACGGAAGAACAAATGCAGTCGGTGATCGAAGTGAACGTCAAGGGCATCGTGTGGTGTTGCCAAGCGTTTGTTCCCAAGATGCGCGCCGGTGGCGGCGGCAGCATCGTGAACATGTCGTCGGGTGCCGCGTGGACAAATTCACCTGAGGTCGGTATCTATCCCGCGACAAAAGCGGCAGTGGAATCGTTGACGAAAACGTTGGCGTTGGAACTCGGTGTCGACAACATTCGTTCCAACGCAATTGGCCCGGGTCTCATCGTGAGTGACGGCACTGCAGGAAATTTCGAAGGCGATCGCGCTAATCAACGCGCACAGGGTGTTCCGATGAAGCGAGTTGGAGCTCCAGCGGACATCGCCGATGTGGTGTCGTTCTTGTGCAGCAACGACTCGCGTTATGTGAGTGGTCAGGTCATTTACGTCGACGGTGCGATTACCGCTGGCGCAATGAAGCGCTGATGTCCGACGACGCGCTCGCGCAGTTGCTTGAACAGCGCGTGGCGCGCGAACCCTGCGCGGCGGTTACGAGAGACGTTGTTGACACGTGGACCGAAGCGTTTGGCACGGAATGGGCCGAATGCGATGGGAACGTCGCTCCTTCGGTCATGTTCACCACGTTTGTTCGTCCGCCTTCGCCTCCGGCACCGGGTGAAACTGCGCCGACTGGCGTGGTGCTTCACGATCAACTGAAGCGGCTGCTCGATCTTCCCGTTGCGATCGCGGTTGGGTACGAGCTTGAACTCAGCGGAGTGGTTCATATCGGCGACCAACTGGTGTCCGAAGAACGAATCGCCGCACTGGGTGCTGAACGCTCAACAAAATTTGGTCTCGGTCGCGACTGGGTGATTGAAGTTGCGACCTCCACGACCACCGGAACGCGTATTGGCATCGAACGCTTTCGCATGTTGGGGTATCGCCCCGGCGAACCCGGGTCTGCTCCGCCGCGCACACCGCAGTCGTCATTGGACCCTTCGTGGTCTGAGACGTTTGACGTAAGCGCGGAATCGATTCGACGCGAAGCCGCCGCAAACCATGTGTGGGCCGCAGCCCATCACCACACCGAGGCTGCGCAGGCGGCCGGGCTGGCCGACATCATTCTCGATACGTCTTCACAAGTGGCTCGGTTTGCCGGTGCTGCTCAACGGCGTCGACCAAAAGACCGAATTGTTGGTGTTGACCTCGCGATGAAGCGCTCGATCCTTCCGGGAGCGACGGTGACGCTTGAAGGAATCGATGACGAGCGCTCGACAACAGTGTCGGCGTTGGTCGATGGGAGAGAAGCCAGTCGGGCAACCATCACCTTTGCCTTGTGACCTAGCGTTTGGGAATGGCTCCCGAACCGTTCACAATCGCTGTTCCTGATGATGTTCTCGATGATCTTCATCGTCGGCTCGACAATGTGCGTTGGCCCGATCAAGCCCCCGGTGAACCGTGGTCGCTCGGTATTCCGGTCTCAGAAGTGAAAGCGGCTGTCGATCACTGGCGCAACAACTACGACTGGCGGGCTCGTGAAGCACGCATGAATGCGTGGCCGAACTTCCTCACAACTGCCGCAGGCGAGCGAGTGCACTTCATTCACGCTCGTTCAAAGCACGAAGACGCAACGCCGATCGTGCTCACGCATGGTTGGCCCGGTTCCTTTGTTGAGTTCCTTGACGTGATTGGTCCGCTTACGGATCCCGAGTCGTTTGGAGGAACCGCTGCTGACGCGTTTCATGTCGTTGTTCCTTCGATGCCTGGCTATGGATTTTCCGGACCAACGGTGCAACCCGAGTTTCATGTGAACCGCGTTGCCGACGCGATTGCTGAAGTGATGGAACAGCTCGGGTACGACCAATACGTCGCTCAGGGTGGAGATTGGGGAGCAATCGTGACTCGTCGTTTGGGCGAGGCCTATGGCGATCGATTGCTCGGCATTCATCTCAACATGCTGTTTGCGTTTCCGAGTTCGGATGATCCCGATCCGATGGCGGGAGTCACCGACGCAGATAACGCACGATTTGCCGCGGCTGGCGCTCGCATTGCTGATGGCACTGGCTACATGGCGATTCAAAGCACGAAGCCGCAAACACTTGCCTACGGACTCACCGATTCGCCCACTGGCTTAGCGGCGTGGATTTTGGAAAAGTTCAACGCGTGGAGCGATCTCGACAACAACAGCATCGCCGACACCTATACATGGGATCGCGTGCTCGACAACGTCATGGTCTACTGGGTGACGAATACCGCGGGCTCCGCGGCGCGGTTGTATGCGGAATCCCAGCGCGCGAATAACGGTGCGGCACAAGGGTGGTCTGGTCGTGTGGAAGTACCGACCGGACACGCGCAGTATCCGTTCGAGTTGTTGCAAACGCCGCGCGCGTGGGCGGAAAAGAAATATAACGTCGTGTACTGGTCGGAACAAGAACGCGGTGGACATTTCGCTGCGTTCGAACGACCGGAAGCGTTCGTTGCTGATCTACGCGAGTTTCAAAAATCCATTCACTAGGTGGAAGTGAGAGCGTTATGACGACGACACCCGAAGAAGTCGACACAACCGAGAGTGCGGGTAGTACTGAGCCATCGCACTCCTCGGGAATGCCGCGCCGGATGTTTTTAGGCACTGCTGCTGCGGGAACGGCAGCCGCAGTGCTTGCCGCGTGTGGTGGGTCGAACGCGAAAGCTGCGATTCCGCCAGCAACTCCGCCGGTGACGATTCCGCAAACGCCGGCTCAAGCCACGCTTGGCGTGAACGCGGAGAGCTTCCAACTCTTTTCTGAACCAATTATCAATTTCAACGCACTCTTTGCTGCAGGCGCGAGCGGTACCGCGGCAGCTCTTGGTGAAGTGGTCACCGCGACCGAACAGGCGAACTCACCTGCAGGAGGCGTGACGTTCCAGTCGTACTTCGACGCAATGAATGCGATGGGAAACAAGTTGGCAACCGCAGCGGCGGAGTCGTTGAAGAACGGCCACACAGTTTCTGCGCGAGAGCGGTATCTGCGTGCCGCGACTTATTTCGATCAGGCGCTCTTTTTTGTGCTCGGAACGAGTACGCCCGGTGCGGAAAAAGATGTCTACAACACAATGAACGCTGCGTGGACTTCCGCTGCAGCGCTTTTTGAACCGGCGTTTGAAAAAGTCGCAATTCCCTATGAGAACACCACGCTCCCCGGATGGTTCTTGCGCGCGCCGGGTGCCAAAGGACGACGTCCAACGATCATCATCAATAACGGAAGCGACGCGCAGAACGTCGATACCTATGTCTACGGCGGTGCCGCAGCGATAGAACGCGGTTGGAATGCGCTGATTTATGAAGGCCCCGGACAAGGCGCCAATTTGTTTGTCGACAACATGGTGTTCCGACCGGATTGGGAGAAGGTCGTCACGCCAATTGTTGACTTCCTGTCGAAGCGATCCGATGTCGATACGAAGAAGATCGCGATTTCCGGTTGGAGTTTTGGCGGCGAACTCGTTGCGCGTGCCGCGGCGTTTGAGTCTCGACTTGCGGCGGTCGTACTTGATCCCGGTTATGCCGAGCCGTACATGGCGTTCCCCGCCGACCTTCGCAACATCGCGTCGTCTGGTGATCAGGCGACGGTGAATAAGACCTGGCAGGGAATCATCGTTCCCGGTGCAACGCCGCTTCAGGCATTCACGCTCAAGAAGCGACTCGAGATCTACACCCAAGAAGCACATACCGAAGCAGTGGCGGGAAAGGTACCGAGCGATTGGTACACCATCTCCCGAGCGATGCAGCAATTCAATTCAACGACGGTTGCCGACAAGATCACGATGCCGACGCTTGTCATCACCTACCAGAACGACGGTGGACTCATGAGCTCTGGCGTCGTGCCGAGTATCGGTCCGTTGCTGCCGAAGAATTCGGCAACCCTCGTCACGCTTGGCGACGACACCGGTTCGGAATACCACTGCGCGCCGATGAATCCGCAATGGCGCAACGAGGTTGTGTTCGACTGGCTCGATAAAACTCTCGGCTAACGCAGCGTTCACGGGTTCACTTCGACGTAGGGCAGAGGAATGACAACAACAACTGATGTAGCAACAGGCCGCCTGACGCGGCCGTGGGCAGGTCTGTTTGCGCTGTTGAGCGGCGTCTCGCTGATCGTGCTCGACGGTTCGTTGGTGAACGTTCTCATTCCGTCGATGGTGAATGACCTTCATCTCGATCGGGCTGAAGTGTTGTGGTGCAACTCGGCCTATTCGCTCGTATTTGCCGCGTTGTTAATTACTGCTGGTCGACTGGGCGACCGCATCGGACGTCGACGCTTTTTCATGATTGGCACCATCATCTTCATGGTTGGCAGCGTGATTGCCGGTGCAGCACCGAACCCTGGAATTCTGATTCTCGCTCGCGTCGTTGCGGCGATCGGTGGGGCAATGATGCTTCCGACATCAACTGCGATCATCAATGTTGAATTCACTGGCGAACGACGTGCAATCGCCTTCGGCATGTTTGGCGCGGTGTTCGGCGGCATGGCCGCACTTGGCCCGATTCTGGGTGGATGGTTGACCCAAGACTTTTCGTGGCGGTGGGCGTTCTACGTGAACATTCCCGTTGGCCTCATCAGCCTTGCGTTGATGATCAAGTACATCCCGCCGTCGGTGAAGGAAAAGATGGACGGACTCGATCCGTTGGGCGTGTTTCTTTCTGCCTTCGGTCTTGGCTTCCTCATCCTCGGCCTTATTGACGGTCAGCAGTACGGCTGGTGGAAATCGCTTGAAGCAACCTCACTCGGGCCAATTCATTTCGATCCGCCGGGACTTTCGATTGCTCCGGTTGCCATCGCTGTTGGATTGGTGATGCTCGTTGCCTTCGGTTTGTGGGAAGCGCATCGCACTCGCCAACGTAAAGTTGCGCTCGTCGATACGACCTTGTTCGGGATTCGTCGTTTCACCTACGGCAGCCTCACCGCGCTGATCGTTTCCCTTGGTGAATTTGGTGTGCTGTTTGTGTTGCCGTTGTGGATCGAAGCGGTGCACGGCTATGGACCACTCGAAACGGGAGCGATCCTCGCGGTGCTCGCAGTGGGCACATTCATCTCGGGCGGATTAGCGCGGAAAGCCGCTGCCGCCCTCGGCGCAACCCGTTTGGTTCGCGCCGGCATGATTTTCGAAATCATCGGCGTGATTGGTGTGGGTTGCGCTCTGTCGACTTCGTGGTCGCCATGGTGGTTGGCACCTCCGCTGATTATCTACGGACTTGGTTTGGGCTTCGACGCTGCACAGCTCACCAACGTTGCTCTTGAAGACGTGCCGGTCGATCAGTCGGGAAGTGCATCGTCGGTGACGTCCACGTTCCGGCAAGTG
>JALQSZ010000105.1 GCA_023264135.1 Acidimicrobiales bacterium | reverse complement strand
CGAAGCGCTGTCGTTGGTTGAACGATTCCTTCAGGAGTTGTGTTGTCAAATGTCGAGTAGACGCTGTTAGCCCAGTTCACGAAGGTCTTCCACACAACATCCTGCGCAATAAACGAAATCAAGAGCGCGACCACTGCCACCGTTCCTGCGCGAGCAGCCCACCGAGGCATAAGTCGCGCGACGCCACGGTCGATTCGACGAACAAGTCGCGCCACGCTTCGACCAATCACGAAGAGCAACGCGCCGACGATGAGCCCGACGATCACCACAACAAGTACTGAATCCAAACCAATCGGATCCATCGACACCAGATCGCGCTGTGCGTTCTGACGCACAAACCACCAAGGCAACCCGACGATGACGCCAAAGACCGTCAGCAAGTAGAGAAGCGTGCGGCCCCGACGTTTCGGAATTGCTGGAACTGGTCGTTTCGCGAGTTTCCAGCCGTGACGAACAATCCAGGCGAACAATGTTCCGAATGCCAATCCCAGCGTGATCGAAATCGCTGAGATCGCGCCTTGGATCATCGCCGAACGCGGAAGGAGTGTCGGGTACAGCGACACCCATCCACACCAAGCGGCAAGGAACCACGCGAAGGATCCAACTGGTCGACGAATCGCGTCGCGCCAACGAACCTCTCCCGCGGGAGATTCATCGGCTTGCGTCATTGACTTGTCACCGGGTTCAACAGTCGCCATGCCTCAACGATGGCACAGTCTGAGGCTTAGTCGGCGAGCGCGGTTTCTTTCGCCCAGCGATAGTCAGCTTTGCCCGAAGGTGATCGCTTGACCTGATCGACGTAGGTGATTGCTCGCGGCACTTTGTAACCCGCAACGAAATTGCGACAATGCGTCGACAACTCATCGAGCGAAGGTTGCTGACCTTCACGAGGCTGCACGACTGCAACGACGCGTTCGCCCCAGCGTTCATCAGGAACGCCGACAACGAGTGCGTCGTACACGCCGGGATGTTCCTTCAGCGCTTCTTCAACTTCTTCCGGATACACCTTTTCGCCACCGGTGTTGATGCACTGTGAACCACGACCAAGCAATGTCACGATGCCGTCGGCGTCGACAGACGCCGAATCGCCTGGCACTGACCAACGCTGACCGTTTGCATCGGTCGGGAAGGTTTTGGCGGTCTTTTCTTCGTCCTTGTAATACCCCATCGGGATATGACCAGTTCGAGCCAGCTGACCGATCTGCTCCGAACCCGCAGGAATGGGAACGAGATTTTCATCGAGCACCTGCAACTCGGATGAAACCATGAAGCGACGCGCGCCGCCTTCGGCCGACATGCCGCCGGCGCCGGTTTCCGATGCGCCGTAACTGTCCATCACCGTGATGTGAGGCAGTGCATCTTTCAGCGCTTGTTGCACGGCCGGCGAAAACACGCCACCACCTGACCCGATGCGGAAGACGCACGAAAGATCCCAGGTCTGCTTTCCATCGACAAGCGCATCGGCCAGCGGTCGGCCCATGGCATCGCCCACCAACGTGATGCCCATGCACTTTTCCCGCTCAGCGATTGACCAAATCTCGTGCGCATCGAAACCATGTCCGGTGTACAGAACCACCGGCCCACCGGCGAACAGCATGTTGCACATGCCCCATTGCGCAGCACCATGCATGAGCGGAGCGATGATCAAACTGGGAAGTGCAAACTCCACTGGCAACGAACGTTGGCCGATTTCTTCGGGCGAAGTGAGCGGCGCGCCGAGAGCGCTACTGAGCGCAGCAAAGAAGATGTCTTCATGGCGCCACATCACGCCCTTGGGCATACCCGTCGTGCCACCGGTGTAGAGGAAGTACAGATCATCACCGGTTCGACCATTGGTAAATGTCGAGTCGGACTGTGCCGAAACCAGTTCCTCGTATGACTTCGCCCACGGCGTTGGATGATCGGTGCCGTCCTCGATGACAACGAACTCGCGAACTTTCGTGAGCTTGGGGCGAATCTCGTCGATGACCGGAGCGAATCCACGTTCAAACACCACTACTTCGCTATCGGAATTGTCGAACAAGTACTCGAGTTCGTGTGCGACATAGCGATAGTTCACGTTGATCGGAATAACGCGCGCCTTGAACGAACCGAAGAACAGTTCCGCCCACTCGACTCGGTTCCATGCGTACACCGCGACTTTTGATCCCGGTTCACAACCCAATCCGATGAGCATCTGCGCGACCTGGTTGGTGCGCTTATCGAATTCACCGAACGTGTATCGAGTACCGCCACCAACGATGGCGAGGCGATCAGGGTTTGCAGCAGCGACGAGTTCAATCAGATCGCCGAGGTTGTACGAGGACATCAATGCTCCGAAAACTGTGGTGTAGGGGGAATGAGGAAAAGGAAAACGTAGGACGAAACGAACTCAGCCGTTGACAAGTTCTGCGGCTTGACGAAGCGCTTCAGGGCTCCGAGCAGAAATCAACAATTCCGTGATCGGAGAATTGCGCCAGTGTTCAAGTCGTTCCTTAATGCGTGAAGCGGGACCAACGAGTGAAATTTCATCGGCGAAGTCGTCGGGCACGGCGGCGATCGCTTCTTCACGCTTGCCTTCAAAGAAGAGGTCCTGAATCTTGTAGGCCTCTTCTTCGAAACCCATACGGGCCATGAGTTTTGTGTGGTAGTTCTGCCCCTTGGCTCCCATGCCACCGATATAGAAGCCAAGCGTTGCCTTCACCGGCCACAGACCCGTCGCAACATCGTCAGTCACGTTGAATGTCACCAGTGAGCTAATGCCAAAGCCTTCTTTGGCAGACGCAAGTTGTTCGGCGTACACGTCTTGACGGAACGGCGAGTAATACAACGGAAGCCAACCATCGGCGATCTCCGCCGTTTGCGTGACGTTCTTCGGCCCTTCAGCGCCGAGATAAATCGGAATTTCCGAACGCAATGGGTGAGTCATGATCTTGAGCGGCTTGCCGAGACCAACCGAACCTTCACCGCGATACGGCATCGGATAGAACTCGCCGTCGTTTTCGAGCGGACCCTCGCGACGAAGTGCCTTGCGAATGATTTCGACGTATTCACGAGTGCGAGCAAGTGGCTTATTCGAGGGGCGTCCGTACCAACCTTCGACAACCTGTGGGCCAGACACGCCAAGACCGAGGATCATGCGGCCGTTGGAAAGATGATCAAGTGTCATCGCTGCCATCGCCGTTGCGACAGGCGTACGCGCGGACAACTGCACAACACCGGTACCGAGTTTGATCTTCGAGGTGTTAGCCGCAAGCCACGTAAGCGGCGTGAATGCATCGGAACCCCACGATTCGGCGGTCCAGACCGAATTGAATCCGACCTTTTCCGCTTCCTGCGTGATTTCAACGAAATCCTTTGGCGGCTGCGCCGGCCAGTAACCCCATACGAGTCCGATTTTCATGATGCACCTTTCATGACGCGTTTGCGTCGCTCGTTCGAAATAAAAAGAAAGAACTCAGTCGCTGAGGTCCGGCACCCACACCGCACCATTGATGTGGCTTCCACCATCGGCGAACAATGTGTTGCCGGTGATGTACGAAGAGTCATCACTCGCGAGGAAGAACGCAACTGGAGCGATTTCGGTTTCGGGATCGCCGAGATGCCCCATTGGATTCGCGGCTTCTGATTCCGCAGCGACCTGTGGAGCCATTTGCTCAAACATTCGGAATGCTGCGGTCTTCGCCCCTGGGCAAATCACGTTGGCGGTAATGCCGAAGCCTGCCCATTCGCGTGCAGCGGTTCGCGTGACTGAACGCAGCGCTTCTTTGGTCGAGTTGTAGTGAACGCTTCCCATATGGGCGTTCACACCGTTCAATGAACAGATATTGATGATGCGACCTTTGCCCTGCGCACGCATGTGAGGGAACGATTCCTTCATCGCCCACAGCGGACCCATCACGTTCATGTGCCACGCGTGATCCATTGCGTCGTCTGGCATCTTGTCGACGCGCTGAAGGCCAGCTTTGTCGCCACCCCACGCGTTGTTCACAAGGATGTCGATGGTGCCCCAACGCGCAACCGCTTCTTGAACCATGCGGCGATTGTCTTCTTCTTTGGTGGCGTCGGTGTGCAAGTAGAACGCCTCGACACCGAAATCGTCCTGAAGTTCCTGCGCCACCATCGGACCAGTTTCGCCATTGATTTCAGCAACCACGATGCGAGCGCCTTCTTGCGCGAAACGGCGAGCGATGCCCCTGCCAATTCCGTCTCCAGCACCAGTGATGACCGCTACTCGATCAAGCAATCGCTTGTCAGACATCTGCTCCCCCATCAATACGAATCAACGATGCCGAAGGCTAGCGGCGACCCCGTGGCCGCTCTACATCCGCTTGGGAGTTCGACAGGAAAACGGGAAGGACCCGGGCCACAGATGACCCGGGTCCTTAAAAACACTGTTACTCCAAGGCCTACTTCGTGATGCCGTAGTACTTGTCGAGTTTGTACAGCTCGATCGCATTTCCACGGAAGAAGCGGTGTGCTTCATACTCGTTGAGACCGGCCTTCGCCGCCATGCGCTCCGCGATTTCCTTGGTGTGAGGGAACGTGGAATCGGCGTGGGGATAGTCGACCTCGAAGGTGAGGCGATCGATACCGATGACATCGCGGTTCGCCATTGCGGTTTCGTCGTCGAAGATGCAGTACCAAACGTTCTGCTTCATGTAGGTCGACGGCGGTTGCTTCAGCTTCGAACCGAAACCGGTGGTGTCGAGCAGACGCTCTTCCCACAACTTGTCGGAACGCTCAAGAATGTACGGAAGCCAGCCGGCCTGACCTTCGGAGTACGCAACGCGCAGTTCTGGGAATCGTTCAAAGACGCCACCGAAGACGTAATCGAGTAGCGAACCCATTGCGTTCTGGAACGTCAGGGTCGACGAAATGATGAACGGCGCATCGGGAGCGGTCGACGGCATTTTCGAAGACGAACCGATGTGCATGTTGATCACCGTGTCGGTTTCAACACACGCTGCAAACAACTTGTCCCAGTGGCCCGAATGCAATGACGGCAGGCCGAGCGGAACGGGGTTTTCTGAGAACGTGATGTTGTGGCTGCCCTTGGCCGCACAACGCTTGACCTCAGCAACAGCCAGGTCGACATCCCACAGCGGAATCATCGTGAGCGGAATCAATCGGCCGTAACCAGCACCAGCACACCATTCGTCGATCATCCAGTCGTTGTAGACCTGCACGCAAAGCAGCGCGAGTTCCTTGTCTTCGCGCTCAAGGAATGCCTGACCACAAAAGCGGGGAAGGATGTTCGGGAAACAAATGGACGCTTCGACATGGTTTGCGTCCATGTCGGCAAGGCGTTGAGTCTGGTCATAGCAACCGACGAGGATGTCGTCGAAGGTGCACGGTTCGTTCTGCACAACGTCGGCGCCAACGGCTGCCGAAAGTCGCGTGAACGGATAGACAAGATCGTCGTAGTACCAAACATCGCAATCGGTGCCGTTGGGATCGTCGACCGTAAAGCCGTAGCCACCCGTGATGGTCATCGACACCTTGTGGCGTTCAATGCGCGGCCCGCGGTCGCGGTACTTCTCAGGAAGCCGAGCCGACCACAAATCGGGAGGTTCGACGACGTGGTCATCGACCGAGATGATGCGAGGGATTTCCATGGAGGCCTCCTGAGCGTCCCCGGCAGGTGCCGAGAATCTGACGAACCGTCAGTTTGTCATGGTTCGGCCTGCTCGTCGCATTGGGCGAGTCCGAATTTCGCCATTCGGGACCTTGGTCCCGCCTCGCCGGTGGCCGAGATCAGGCCAGTTCGAACTCGC
>JALQSZ010000104.1:4113-5799 GCA_023264135.1 Acidimicrobiales bacterium | reverse complement strand
TCATCAGAAGATGACCTCTGGAAAGCACTCGAAATTTCTCAGGCGTCCGACTTTGTCAACGCGATGCCCGACAAACTCGATGCACCAATTTCGCAAGGCGGTACCAACGTTTCTGGCGGTCAGCGTCAGCGCCTCGCCATCGCTCGCGCGCTGGTTCGTAAGCCGGGCATTTATGTGTTCGACGATTCCTTCTCCGCGCTCGACCTTGCGACTGATGCCCGACTGCGTACCGCGTTAGTTCCCGTCACGACCGACGCGGCGCTCATAATCGTCGCCCAGCGCGTCTCGACCATTAAGAACGCCGACCAAATCCTCGTGCTGGAAAACGGCGAGTGTGTCGGTCTCGGGACACACCATCAACTGCTCGAGAATTGTCCGACTTACGCCGAAATCGTTGAGTCGCAGATGACTGCCGAGGAAGCAGCATGAGCGACACCTCGGAAGAAAAGGTGGTCACGCCGCCAAAGCCGCAGATGACGGTTGGTCCGCGCATGATGGGCGCAACGATGCCCGTCGAAAAGTCAAAAGATTTCCGCAATTCGTCATTACGTCTTTTGTCGTGGATGCGCCCTGAACGATTCCGTCTCTACTTGGTGCTCATCACTGCGGTCTTCAGCGTGGTGATGTCCGTGGTTGGTCCAAAGATTCTCGGCAACGCAACAAACTTGATCATCAGTGGCGTGCGTTCGCCCAATGGCATCAATTTCTCTGAGTTGCATCGCACGATCCTGACGGTGGGAGCGCTGTATCTCGGTTCTGCCGCTCTTGCCTATACACAGGGCTTCCTCCTTGCCGGTGTCATCCACCGAACCATGCGCCGCCTTCGTTCTGCAGTTGAAGACAAGATCAACGCGCTTCCGCTTGGCTATGTCGATCGGACACCACGTGGCGATCTCCTGAGCCGCGTCACCAACGACATCGACAACATCGCGCAGAACCTTGCGCAAACGATGAGCATGTCGACGATTTCTGTTCTTACTGTGATCGGCGTTCTCATCATGATGTTGACGATTTCGCCGCTGCTTTCCGTCGTTGCCGTCACCACTGTCCCCATCACGTTGTTCACCGTGAAGTTCATTGCCGGCAAATCGAAGAAGCGATTCATTGCGCAATGGGGCCATACCGGTTCACTCAACGCGATTGTTGAAGAGACGTTTGCCGGCCACGCCCTGGTGAAAGTCTTCGGTCAGCAACAAGCAACCGAAGATCGGTTTGAAGAAACCAACCAGAAGTTGTTTGAAGCATCGTTCGGCGCGCAGTTCATTTCCGGAATCATTCAGCCCGCCATGATGCTGGTGAGCAACCTCAACTACGTGGCTATCGCCGTGATCGGTGGTCTTCGGGTCGCATCAGGCAACTTGAGCATTGGCGACATTCAGGCCTTTATTCAGTATTCGCGTCAGTTCACGCAACCGATCAACCAGCTCGCGTCAATGGCCAACATGTTGCAATCGGGCATTGCATCGGCAGAGCGAGTGTTCGAGTTTCTCGACACCGACGAACAATCACCTGATCCCGTTGATGCTCAAACGGTGGAGTCACCGCGAGGCCGTGTCGCTTTCGAAGATGTCACGTTCTCCTATTCGGCCGACAAGCCGCTCATCACCGATCTCTCTCTCGTTGCCGAGCCGGGTCAAACCATCGCCATCGTTGGTCCGACCGGTGCAGGAAAGACGACGCTCGTCA
>JALQSZ010000104.1:0-4103 GCA_023264135.1 Acidimicrobiales bacterium | reverse complement strand
AATCTGCTGATGCGTTTCTACGAACTCAACGACGGTGCCATCACCCTCGACGGAGTCGATATTTCGAAGATGCGCCGCGATGATCTGCGTTCGAGCATGGGAATGGTGTTGCAAGACACCTGGCTGTTTGGCGGCACGATCCGCGACAACATTGCCTACGGACGCCTCGATGCCACCGACGCGGAAATCATGGAAGCCGCGAAGGCAACGCATGTCGATCACTTCGTTCGTGCCATGCCCGATGGCTACAACACCATCCTCGACGATGAAGCCAGCAATCTCAGCGCCGGCGAGAAGCAGTTGCTGACGATCGCGAGGGCCTTCTTGGCCGAACCCACGATCCTCATCCTCGACGAAGCAACAAGTTCGGTCGATACCCGCACTGAGGTGCTCATCCAACACGCCATGGCGGCATTGCGATCGAATCGCACCAGTTTCGTTATCGCTCACCGTCTCTCAACGATTCGCGACGCCGACATCATCTTGGTGATGGAGAACGGACGCATTGTCGAACAGGGCAATCACGAAGAACTGTTGGCCGCGGGTGGGGCGTATTACAACCTCTACAACGCCCAGTTCGTCGCAGCGGCGATTGATCTCGATGCCGACTGACGCCCCAAGCACGTCGACACCTGTCTCGCTTCGCAACGGCGTCTTCGCCGTCGTCATCGCGCTGCAATTCGTGCTCGTCCTCGTCAACGGCTCGACCACCATGGCGTTGCCTGGCATTCGCGACGGTCTGAACGCCACCAATAGCGAATTGCAGTGGTACGCGTCGCTGTTCGCGCTCACGTTCTCACTCGTGCTGGTGCTATCCGGTCGACTCGGCGATCTCTTCGGCACACGTCGATTGCTCATGATTGGTTTCGCCGCACTTGTGGCGTCGTGGATCTTGAGTGCGGCATCACCGAATATCTATTTCTTGCTTGTCGCACGCGCGCTTCAAGGCATTGCCGGTGGTGTGACATCACCACAGCTCTCCGCGATGATTCAACGCACTTTCACCGGCCACACGCGAACTCGCGCGTTCTCGGTGTTTCTCATGTTCGCCGGCGGCGGATTCATGCTCGGGCAGTTGAGCGCTGGTGCACTCACCAACGCGAACCTCTTCGGCGCTGGTTGGCGATGGGCGTACTTACCGTTCATTCCCATCGGCGTTGTCGTTTGGTTGATAGCCGCCAAAGTCCTTCCTGCAACGAAACCGGGAACAGCAGGCCAACTCGATATCACCGGCGCTGCGGTGCTTGCGGTTGTCGCGTTCTTCTTGATGTTCCCGCTCATCCAGGGTCGTAACGCCGGTTGGCCGGTGTGGATCTTGTTGATGCTCGCGTGTTCGGTTCCGCTCTTCCTCGCCTTCATCCGCTACGAACGAAACCTCGTTCGCAAGGGCGGCGATCCGCTGGTGAACCCGATTCTGTTCGCCATTCGCAGTTTCCGAATCGGCAACATCATCACGCTTCTTGTTGGACTGCTTGCGACCGCTGGTCCGGTGTATCTGATTCTCACCATTCAGCTCGGCTTCGATAAGAACCCGCTGCAAGCGGCGATCCTTACCTGCCCAATGCCGTTCGCCAACATGTTCGGCTCGCTCGCTGCTGCACCGCTTCTTCGTCGCTACGGACGCGGTGCGGTCGTGATTGGTGCCGCGCTCAATGGACTTGCCGCGGCAGCGGTGCTCTTCGCCGATCGTGTCGGCGCCGGGTCGTTTGAGGCGTGGCATTTGTTGCCGGCCATCGCGCTCATTGGCTTTGCTCTTGGCATCTCTATCGCCGTGACAATCGCGTTTGTGCTCTCTGAGGTTCCGCACGAGTACGCCGGTGCAGCATCCGGCGTACAAGCAACTGGGCTTCAGCTCTCAGGCGCAATCGGCATCGCGGTACTTGGCGTTGCCTATTGGGGTCGCATCGGCGGTTCCGAAGAACTGAGTGCGTATATCGATGGCATCAACGCGGTGATGTGGGTGAGTATCGGACTCGCCATCATCGAAGCCGGGCTCGTGTTCTTCTTGCCGAAACACAAGTCAGTTCCAAACGAAGATTTCGTTCTTTCTGATCCAGAACTTCTGGTGATGCCCGATCTTCATGGTGACAACGTCTGACGAGTTGCCGCTCAACCGGTAAACGTCGGGATTGCAACGAACGAGTTGAGCACCTCGACCGGATACGTACCGGGCAAATCGGTGTTCACCGTTGGCGGAGTGATCACACTGATCACCGCACCGCCATCTCCTGGTTCAGTAATCGTGCAATCAGATGCCTGATAACCAAAGACATACGAAGTGCCGCCCGCTGCACTGAAGACCAAGTCAACTGACAATGGGTTCATCACGGACAACACCGCGGGTTGGAATGACTGACCCGTCACACCAATCGGACTCAGCGATGCAACACAGGCGACATTCACGGTGAAGGTTGCGTCGGCAGGAACGTCGCCGACCAACGACTTCGTCACGGGAATGGCGAAGAATTCCCGACTCGCTTGCGCCGTGAGCGGCTGTTGTTGACCGTCGATACAGGTGAGGGTGAACGCAACCGGTGTTGGCGTTGCGTCAGGCAGCACCACTGCCACCGTGTTCGGATCGACGACGGTGAGCGAAAGCGGTGTGACGGCCACCCCCGCACCTGTGACGGTGACTGCCGTCTGTGCGACACATGGCGTAGTCGGCACCGTGAGATCAAACGACAACGCCGTGTTGGAGTTCGGTTCCGCATTCAACTGGGTCGGCGTTACGACCTGGGCACCAGCTTTTCGAATGATTGGTGTGACCATCGCGAGCGAGAGCACGGCCATTGCCACCGCAATGGTCACGGCAATCCCGATTCCAAGACGTCGATTGATCCGCATTTGGTCCTCCGTCGATTCCAGCTACGCGGGGCGTGCTGTGATGTAGAGGCAACGTAGAAATCTCATGTTGTGAACGTGCTGCAATGCGGGTGCGAACGGGGTGTTCGCGCAGCGTGCTGATGGGTTCCTGTCACAGCAAGGACTCAACGCAGCGTTGCGTCTTGTCAACAAAACAGCCGGTCGAACTCGGCTCCGACCTCTAGCGTTGAGCGCCAATGGCTTCCGAAAACCGCACCATCGCCGCAACCCGCCTTGCGGTCTTTTCCTGGTTGTGGGCGTTCGCGGTCGTGCTGCATCTGCTCTATCTGTCCAATTCCTACGCAGCGTTTGCATCGTTCACCGCCGACCACGTCGTACACCTTCTTCTTGCCGTAGCGGCGATCGCACTTCTTCTCCGGCCACGATCTCTCGCACTCCTTGCCGCCGTCTGCGTTTTCACTCCAGTCACTGCGTGGTTCGAAGCTCCTCGACTTGGCAACCATTGGCTCTTGGCGACGCTGATCGCGTTGGCATTGCTAAGTGCAATGGCCATCGGCGTCGTTCGCCGACCACAAGCGGTGTTCTGCCGAATTATCGACGATGGGTTTCCTGCTGCCCGTCTCGTCTTCGTAGTCGTCTACGGATTTTGCGCGTTCGCGAAATTCAATACGTCGTTCATCAATCCCACCGTCAGCTGCGCAAACCTCTACGCCAACGAGGTCGCTCATTCGCTTGGGCTCTCGCAGTTCAATTCCATCGGAGCGGACGGATGGATGCACATCGTTCCGTGGGCCGTGATGGCAATCGAATCAAGCGTGGTGGTGCTGCTGCTTATCGCCCGCACTCGAGTTCTCGGCGTGATTGTGGCGCTCGTATTTCATGGCCTCATCGCCATCGACACATCACACGCGTTCTCCGATTTCTCCAGCATGATCGCGGCGCTCGTGATTCTGTTCCTTCCGGATCAGTTCTTTGAAACGATTGGTCCTCGATTGCGCGCCCCAGTTACTCGCGTCGGCGCAGCACTCGTTGCTGCGGTATCCGCAGGATTGATCGTTTGGCAGTCAACCGACACCGGTCATCGCTCAGTCGCCGTCATTGGCGATGTTCGAGATTGGATGTGGTGGATCGCGTGGGCGATGCTCACGATCGCGGTCGCCGCCTGGGCGATACGTGCCCGAACGCTGCGATCGGACGTCGCGCTGCTTCCCAGCGATCGCGCAATGGTGGCGTGGCCCGCGCTTGCCTTCCTGATCGGTTGCGGTCCGTACCTCGAGTTA
>JALQSZ010000103.1 GCA_023264135.1 Acidimicrobiales bacterium | reverse complement strand
ACGCCCATCCAGTCGTACGAAGGCCACGAAACGGTGTTGTCGAAGTCGAGTCCGACGATTGAACCGCCTTCGCTCATCAGCGGTGCGACGACGTCAGCGAGAGCTTTCAGTGAGTACGCAGAGATATTCATTGCGATAGAGACGTCGTCCCAGGTGGCTTCCATGAACGTGCCGCCGAGACATACCGATGGAGCAAACCCGATGGAGTGAAGGGCCCCGTCGACGCGTCCCCATTTTTTAGCGAGGTGGTCGCGGGCGGCCTCTAGGTGTTCGGGAACGGAAACATCGAGCTCGATGACTTCAGGCTCGACATCGAGCTTCTTCGCGGCTTTGAGGGTGTGCTTCATTCCATTGCCCACGCCAGTGAGAACGATCTCGGCCCCTTCCTGCTGGGCGAGACGAGCAACGCCGAAGCCAAGCGAGGAGTCGTTCAGCACTCCGGTCATCAACAGTCGCTTACCTTCAAGCAGTCCCATGGTTCCTCCGATCGCGGTTACCGCAGAGACGTTACGTTGCCCAACCCGACTTTCGGGGGAGCAGCGCGATGAACGGACATTGGTCCGCTACGGTTCGCCGCATGCAGATTGGAATCGTGGGCGCGACCGGCCCAGCAGGTAGCGCCCTCGGGATCAGGCTCGCGTCGGCGGGACATCAGATCATCCTCGGCTCCCGGAGCGCGGAACGCGCTGCGGAAGTTGTCGACGGCATCAACGCCGATTGGCCCGATCGCAATCTCGATATCACCGCTGCCGACAACGCTGGTGCGGCGTCGGCGCAACTGATTGTCATCGCGACTCCATGGGACGCCGCATGGACAACGGCGAAATCCGTCTCTGATCTCCTTGAAGGCAAGATCGTCATTTGTATGGCCAATGCACTCATTCGCGTAGGTCACGAGTTTCAGCCACTGGTGCCACCACGTGGTTCGGTGGCGGCAAGTGTGCAGGCTGCAGTGCCTCGATCGCTGGTAGTGGGTGCGTTGCACCATGTGCCAGCCAAGGAACTCGCCGATCTCAATCATCCGATCGAGAGCGATGTCTTGGTGTGCTCCGATCATTCCGTTGCCAAGCGTGTCTCGATGGATCTCATTAACGAGATGCCAAATATGCGAGCGCTCGACGCCGGTGATCTCACACAAGCCGCTCCCATCGAAGCGTTCACCGCGGTTTTGCTTGAACTCAATCTCAAATACAAGACGCGTGTCGCGGTGAAGTTCACCGGCATCGATCCCGAAAAGCTTCGGTAACAATGGCGACTCCGGCTGGTCCAATGCATTTGTACGACACCGCTCAGCGCGAGGTCATTGCCTTTGAACCTGGCCCCGTTGTTCTCATGTACACGTGCGGCATCACTCCGTACGATGCAACGCACCTCGGTCATGCCGCCACCTATGTGACCTACGACGTTCTGCAACGTCGTCTGCGTGATCTGGGTCATGAAACGCGTTGTGTTCGTAACGTCACCGATGTCGATGACGATCTTCTACGTAAGGCCCGCGAACTCGGCGTGCACTACCTCGATCTCGCTGCTGCCGAGACCGCTCGATTCGATGCCGATATGGAAGCGCTCAATGTCATCGAATGCTGGAGCGAGCCTCGTGCGACCTCAGCTATTGCCGATATTCGCGGTTTCATCGGCATGGTGCTCGACCAAGGGCATGCCTACGAAAGCGGCGGCTCGGTCTATTTCGATGTGAGTTCGTTCGATCGGTTTGGTCAGGTTTCTCATTACAACCGCGAACAAATGATTGAGCTCGCCCGCCAACACGGCGGCAACCCCGACGATCCGAACAAACGTGATCCACTCGACTTTGTTCTTTGGCAGCCCTCGGCACCTGATGAACCCAGTTGGGAATCGCTGTGGGGTCCTGGTCGACCGGGTTGGCATATCGAGTGTTCGGCCCTTGCACTTCGCGAACTCGACACCACGATCGATCTTCACGGTGGTGGATCCGATCTCATCTTTCCGCATCACGAATGCGAAGCGGCTCAGAGCGAAGCGGCAACCGGGCAGCCGTTTGTGCGCCACTGGATGCATCAGGCAATGGTGCGGATGGATGGCGAGAAAATGTCGAAGTCTCTTGGCAATCTCGTTTTCATCAGCGAGCTGCGCAAAACCTGGGATGTGCGCGCCATCCGATTGGCGATCGTTGCGAACCATTACCGCGACTCATGGGAGTGGCACGACGAAATCATGCCGATCGCTGCCGCTCGCCTTGAGTTGTGGCTTGCTGCGACAAACGCGCCAGGCGCCGTCGACAGTCAGACCGCGCTCAACGAGGTCCGAGCGCGACTCGACGATGATCTCGACACCCCCGGGGCTGTCGACGCAATCGATCGCGCGGTTGAGCGGGGCGAAGGCGTCGGTTCCGCAGCAGAACTGCTCGGCATTTTCCTCGTTGGTGACCCGCAACGCTGATTTCGTAACTGCTTCCGGAGCGCCAGACCGTCTCAAGTACGCTCGCCCTCATGTCTGACGAGATCACCATCACCCTTCCTGACGGTTCCGAGCGTTCTGTTCCCGCCGGCACCACCGTCGCTGGGTTGGCCTCGTCCATCGGATCACGGCTGGCGAAAGCGGCAGTGATCGGTGCCGTGAACGGGACCGAACGTGATTTGGTGTGGCCGCTTGAGAGCGGTGATGAAGTCGCAATCATCACCGAGACCGACGAGCGTGGTCTCTTCACCATTCGCCATTCAACCGCTCACGTGTTGGCTCAGGCAGTACTTGATCTCTTTCCCGGCGCCACATTTGCGATTGGTCCGCCAATCGAAAATGGGTTCTATTACGACTTCGAACTACCTGACGGCGGAACCTTCACTCCCGACGATCTCGATCGCCTCGACAAACGCATGCGCGAGATCATCGCGGAGAAGCAACCGTTCATTCGCGATGAAATCCCCGAAGACGCTGCTCTCGAACTCTTCAGTGGCCACAAATACAAGTGCGAGATCATTCGAGGCGCCGCGGACGACCCCACGTCGGCGACCGAATCGGGACTCGTTCGAACCTATGAGAACCCGCCACGATTCATCGACCTTTGTCGTGGCCCCCATGTTCCCGACACCGGACGCCTCGGTCACTTCAAGTTGATGCGAGTTGCGGGCGCCTACTGGCGTGGCGACGAACGCAACCCGATGCTTCAGCGCATTTATGGAACGGCCTGGGCGTCGAAGAAAGATCTCGAGGCGTATCTCAAACGTCTCGAAGAAGCGGCCGAACGCGACCATCGCAAGCTCGCGACCGAACTCGATCTTCTGAGCTTCCCCTCCGAACTCGGCGGTGGTCTTGCGGTGTGGCATCCGAAGGGTGCGATTGTCCGCAAACTGATGGAGGACTACAGCCGCGATCGTCACGAGAAGGGTGGCTATCAGTTCGTGGTCACCCCTCATTTGGCGAACGCGAATCTTTTCGAAACCTCCGGCCATCTCGATTTCTACAAAGACGGCATGTATCCGCCGATGGAGATGGACAACGGCTCGTATTACCCGAAGCCGATGAACTGCCCGATGCACTGTTTGATCTTCCGCAGTCGTCAGCGCAGCTATCGCGAACTTCCGTTGCGCTTATTCGAACTTGGCACGGTGTACCGCTACGAACGAGCCGGAACGCTTCACGGACTCATGCGCATTCGTGGTTTCACGCAAGACGACAGCCATATCTATTGCACCGAAGAAGAACTCCAGGACGAAATCGCCTCGTTGCTCGACTTTGTGATGAGTGTGTTGCGCGCGTTCGGTTTCACCGAATTCACCGCCAACCTTTCAACGAAAGATCCCGATAAGCACGTCGGTAGCGATGAAATCTGGGAGAAAGCAACCGGAGCGTTGAAAAACGCGCTCGAGAAATATGGTCTCGAGTACTCGGTCAAAGAAGGCGATGCTGCGTTCTACGGGCCGAAGATCGACATTGACATCAAAGATGCGATCGGCCGCACGTGGCAGTTGAGCACGATTCAGTGTGACTTCAATCTCCCCGAGCGTTTCGATCTCGAATATGTCGCTGCCGACGGTTCGCGAAAGCGTCCGATCATGTTGCATCGCGCGCTGTTCGGATCAATCGAACGGTTCTTTGGTGTGCTTCTCGAGCACTACGCAGGAGCATTCCCAGCGTGGCTTGCGCCCGTTCAGGTGCGAATCCTTCCCGTGCGTGACGATCACGATGCACATGCTCGTCTGCTCGTTGCCAGTCTTCGGGCCCGAGGATTCCGTGCCGACATGCTTGAAGCCGACGAACCGCTTGGCGGTCGCATCCGCAAGGCGAAGCTCGAGAAACTTCCGTATGTGCTTGTCATTGGCGACGACGACGTCGCTCACTCGACCGTCGGAGTGAATCCGCGCGGGGGAGAAGTGGAGCGCAACGTGTCGTTCGAAGCGTTTGTTGAGCGCCTTGCGGCCGACGTCGCGGGTCATTCCTGATCAATGGCTGACGCGCCCCATCTCGATCATCTGTGGGCCGGTTGGCGATTGTCGTACATCACGGCAGTGACGCAACCAGAAGACACGTCACTTGATCCCGACGAAAACGGTTCGCTTTTCGAACGCGTACTCGCGCTTTCCGACGACGAAGGAATGATCGTTCATCGAGGTGTGACCTGTTCAGTGCTGCTGAACGCGTATCCCTATACGAGTGGACATCTTCTCGTCGTGCCGAATAGGGCAGTCGCCGAACTCGAAGGTCTCACCGATGCGGAGCTCGAAGAGATGTCGCATCTGTCGAGAGACGCTGTCATTGCATTGAAGCGCGCCTATCGGTGCGACGGCGTCAATGTGGGGTTGAATCTGGGTCGTGCCGCCGGTGCCGGCGTTCCCGATCATCTGCATACACACGTGCTTCCTCGTTGGGATGCCGATAGCAATTTCATGACCGCAGTTGCGCTTGCACGTGTTCTTCCGGAACCCCTTGATGCAACGCTTGAAAAAGTTCGAGACGCCTGGCCCTCGTAAGTGTGTGGTCCCCGTGTCGTGTGTCACACGGCAGGGCGAAAGTCCCGACTCTCGATGACCTCGGTCAAGAAAGTTCCTAAACGGGAACGAAAAGGCGCCAGGAAGCGACAGAGTGTGGGTATGCGTCGTTCACTTCTTGCCGTTTGCGCGTTGGCGCTCACGATTGCTCTGGGTGCGACTGCGTGCTCATCGGGTTCGTCCTCCTCGACGGCAACCTCAACGGCTCCTGCAGCACCGCGTGGCTACAAGCCCACACCCGTGCGCAAGACCGACACATTTTCGCTTCCCGATTACGCAACCGATCCGAACGGAACCGATTTTCCGTTCAAAGCATCTCCAGGCGATTTATTGGTTGTGTACTTCGGTTATCTCACGTGTCCAGATATTTGCCCCGTGACGATGGCAGACCTTGCTGCCGGACTCGAGGAAGTCGGACCATCAGTGGCCGATCACGTTGAAGTCGCGTTCGCGACCGTCGACATCGAACGCGACACCGGCGCGCGAATGATGGACTACCTCACGCATTTCTTCCCGAACTCAACGAAGCATGCATTGCGCGCGACCGATTCGTTTCAGTTGTACGGCGTGACCTATCAATTTGGTGCGCAGTGGCAGGTCGATCCCCACGAACCGGGTGCGACCACCTACGGCGTTGCACATTCAGGTCTGACCTATGTTGTCGATGACAAAGGTCAGTTGGTGTGGGAATGGCCCTTCGGTACGACAGGTCCCGAAGTTGCTGCCACACTCGTTCAACTGATGGACACGGTGTATCCGAAGTCCTGAGGCTGGAAGTTCCAGCACACACAGTCGATCCAACCCCCCCCATGGAGACACGATGACCCCCCGATTGTTTTCCCG
>JALQSZ010000102.1 GCA_023264135.1 Acidimicrobiales bacterium | reverse complement strand
CGCCAAGTTTCTCAGAACCTTTTTGTCCTGCCCACAGGCGATCCCAGAACCAAAGAAGCTGCGGCAACCACCAGCAGCCACCTTCGGTCGCGCAGAACTTGAGATTGGGATAGCGCTCGAACACACCGGACCACAACATGAACCACATGGGGCGCGCCGGCCACCAGGTGACCTCGGTGACGTAAATGCCGAGAAGGTCGCCGTATTCCTCACGCGGGGCCGAGCCCGAATGCGTAACGATCGGCATGTCGTATTCCTCGCACATGGCCCAAATGGGGTCGTAACGACGATCGTGATACGGAATCTGATTACACCAACGAGCGGGGATCATCACGGCGCCGAGTCCGTGCTCCTTTGCCCATTTGATTTCTGCAAGCGCATCTTCAACCGGCCCGGTAATCGGCACGAGTGCGACACCGCAACGGCGTTCGGGGTTCGTCGAACAGAGGTCGGCGAGCCAACGGTTATGTGCTTTCGCTCCGGCAAGTCCAAGTTCCGGATCCATGTCTCCGGAAAGGCCGAGTCCGGCACCGAACGGAACTGCGGTTCGACTTTCAACCGCGTCGGCGTCGGGATACACCACTTCACCTGCGACACCATCGCCATCGAGGGTCTGGTCGCGCTTGATGGCATCCCAGCCACCAGCAAGCTCTTCGTCGTGTTCCTCGAACCATTTCTTGGCGTACTTGTCGTCGCGCACACCAAGACGAGTTGATGCTTCGATGAGTTCTTTCTGTTCAAGAAGGAACTGATCGAGTTGATCGTGGTACTTCTTCTCGAGGTAGGGGCGATAGTCGTTTGTGGGCAATCCCGCGTGACTATCGGCAGCGATAATCAGATAGGGATCGTTGTCAGCGAAATCTTCAGGCTTCATTAGTTTCCCCAACTCACTCAGTAGCGAATTCGTAGCCTGCGAATGCAGGGCACATGTTTGCGTCGGCCGGCAGGATCCTCGGCGCAAGACCGGCGAAGACTTCGTCAACCTTCGGACCGATTTGATCGGCAAGCGGACGCAGGAAGTCAAGGTCGAAGCCGTAGAGCTTCGCGGCATTGAGAGAAAGCATTTGCTCAACATCGGCCTTCGGAACACCTGCGAACGCAAAGGCAATGCATTCCTTCGAATAGGGCGAGGATGCTTCGCGATGGGGATAGTCGCTCCCCCACATAATGCGATCAACGCCAACCTTGTCGCGCAGCTGCACTTCATTCGGACGAATAAAGCTGGCACCAATGTGTCCTTGACGAGCGAAGTACTCACTCGGCTTCAACGACAACTTGCCAACAACCTCGGCTCCCCACGCTTCTTCTTGCGAACCGCCTGAACCGCCCATGCGTTGGAAGAAATGATCGAGGCGTGCAAGTTCGTCGGGAACCCAAGCAGTGCCTTGTTCGGTGAACACCAACTGCAGATCTGCATAACGCTCAAGCACGCCACCAATCACAAGTTGGTAAAACGCGCGGTGTGCGTACCACGACACCTCAAGAAGGAAGGTCACCATGCTTTCTGGCGAACCATCGGCAGGCGGAGCAGCCGAACCTGTGTGGTGATTCAGTGGCATGCCCGTTTCATGTGCTGCTCGCCAGATTGGCTCGTAACACGCGTCGTGTAACTGCGGCAGGCCGATGCCTGGCGGCGTTCCCGGCAGCAACACACCACCACGAAGACCGTTGTCGCGGGCCCAACGAATTTCTGCGGCCGATGCTTCAGGGTCGTACAAGTTGATTTGCACAACACCAGCGCGGCGCCCCGGCAGCGCGTTGCAGAAGTCGACGAGCCAACGGTTATGTGCTTGAAGACCTGCCCAACGTCGCTCTGCATCGAGCGCCGTCAGCGAAGGAGGCTGCGCGGTGAGTGACGACTTTGGATAGAAGGGAGGAATCGTGTTCGGGTAAATGATCTCGGCAACCTGACCATCGGCTTCGAGATCACGCTGACGCCGTTCGGAGTTCCAGTTGCGCGGACCGAGATCGCCCAGAAGATCCTCATGCGGGTTGTCATACTCGGCGGCCCAAGCATCGAAGTCGTCATGCCATTTCGACTCGAGGTACGGCCGGTAGTCGGGAATGTCTCCCCCGGCGTGACCATCAGCGGAAATGACGATGTATCGCTCGTCGCTGCTCACAACTTCCCCCAGAACTCGGGCACCAAAACCTGGTGCGAGTGACTCGAGTCACCGTATCCCGAGCACTAGGGGCGAGCAATGCCGGGCAGTCGTTTGCCCGAAAGTTTTCAGCGGGACTTCGGCAGACCCAAATGCCGTTCGGCAATGTTGTTTCGATTGATTTCGGTCGTACCGCCGTAAATCGACATCACCGGTGAATGACGAGCGTCGTATTCAACGAAGCCTTCGCCCGCTGCACCTTCTTCGTGGAACTGGAGCAAACCTGCCGGGCCGGCAGTGGCTTGGGTCCATCGCGACGCGCGCTGGTAGGCCTCGACGGCGAACACTTTGGTCATTGAACCTTCAAGACCAGGCATGCCACCGGAAGCGGCGATCCACGCCGAACGCATCGTGAGCAACGTTGCGACCTGCATGTCGATGACCGATCGTGCCATGCGCTCGCGAGTGGTCGGTTCGTCGAAGACGCCGTTGGCAACGGCCCATTCGTGGAAGTGACGAAGTAGCGGAACACCAGCGTTGGTTCCACCCATGACGCCGCGTTCGAAAGCGAGCACGGTGGTCATCGTGCGCCAGCCGTTGTTCTCGCCCCCGAGAACCGCTTCGTCGCCGACGCGCACATCGTCGTACCAGGTCGCATTCGTAACTTCAGTTCCGAGCGTGTGCACCGGCTCAACCGTGATGCCCGGTGTGTTCATCGGGAGGATGAACATCGTGAGACCTTTGTGCTTCGGAAGATCAAGATCGGTACGAGTCAGGAGAATGAGCCACTCGGCTACCTGCGCGAGTGTGGTCCACATTTTCGAACCATTGATGACCCATTCATCGCCGTCTTTCACCGCTCGGGTTTTGATCGACGCGACATCCGAGCCAAAGTCGGCTTCGGAATAGCCCATGCACACCAGCGCCTCACCAGAAATGATCGAAGGAATAATTCGTTCCTTCTGCTCGTCGGTACCGAGTTTGTTCACGACGGCAGCGATCATCAATGCAACGGCGAGTCCGTCGTAGGGAGCGCCTGCCTTTTCGAGTTCATTGAACATCACGTACATCTCGATGGGGTCGCCCTTGCCCAAGCCAGGACACGCGCGCTCGAGAATGCCGCGGCGACCAAGTTCAAGATTGAGTTCGGGTGCATCGAACACACCTGTGGTGTGCATTCGATCAGCGATCTCTGGAGTGACGAACTCGCGAACGATGCTTCGGATTTCATCGCGGAATTCAACAACTTCGGGTGAGAGTGAGAAGTCCATGTCAGCCCTCCACGGGTCCGAAGAGACGGTCGGCCAGCGAGAGGCTCACGGTCGTCGGATCGTCGAGAATTAACGACCACCCACGCGCCCGTCGGTAATACATCTGAATGTCGTACTCCTCGGCGAAGCCGTAGCCGCCGTGATAGTGCAAGCTTCGGTCGGTCGCCATCACTGCCGCATCGGCAGCGAACAACAGTGCCATGGTGGCGAGCGCAGGACCATCGGTGATGTCGTTGTTGGCCCAGTCAATAAGACCATCGGTGACAGTGTCGAGCGCCCACGCTGCCTTATGTGTCAGCAATCGACCGCCATCGATCGCGACAGGCAGGTCGGCGAGTCCGTGTTGCACCGCCTGGAACGAACCAACCGGAACACCAAATTGTTCGCGTTCCTTCACATAGGCAACGCCGAGTTCCTTTGCGGCATCGGCGATGCCGACAAGCGATGCTGCGGTCAACAACTTCCATCGATCAAGCACAACGTCGAACAGTGATGCGGGGCCAAGAACAATTCGAGTTCCTTCGCGCGCCGAACGATCAGCAATCGGCATCGAACCATGGTTGCGGGGGCCGCTCATCGGAGGCGTTGATCGCACCACAACGGTTTCGTCACCGTCGATACCGATCACAACATTGGCAACGGCACCAGTTGGAACTAACGACCAAACACCATTGGCGTCGGCACGACGAACGGCAACGCCAGCGATCGATTCACCAGAAATCAGATCTTCGTCGGTCAGCAGGCTGAGAGCAGCGAGATGATCGACCAACGGGATCGGAGCGATCGAACGGCCAACTGTTTCGGCGACCACCACGAGATCGCCAAGCGATGCACCACCGCCGCCGTTCTCGGGAGCACTTCCCATGCCGGGAGCGCCGAGTTCGATCACCTTGGTCCACAGGTCGCGGTCAAAGCCCAGCGGCTCTGCGGCGCGAGCAACCGCCGGAGGGGCTTCATTGGTGAAGAACCCGTCGAATAGTTCTGCAATGGATTCTTGGTCGGGACTGAGTCCCAGATCGACGCTCATACTTCGGTCACTCCCGCGCGGCGTTGTGGGTTTTGTGCGGCCGACATTCTCGCCCACCGACGCCACCAATACCGCATCGGCGAGGTTGCTCAGCGAACGACGAACCAGGCCACAGTGAGGGCGATCCCATTGGTTCCAAGATGAGCGAGCATTGGGGCCACCAGGCTTCGAGATCGGACGCGCAACCAACTGAAGATCAGCCCCGCAATCGTGGTGGTCACCACTGAGCCGGCCACTAATCCGATTCGACCCAATGTGGACGAATCGGCCTGCGAGAACTTCTCATTCCCTCCCGCCGTCGAGAGCGTCGGGAAGATATGCCAGAACCCGAAGAGCACCGACGTCACAACAACGCCGATTCCCGTCCCCCATTTCTTCATCGCTGCCCCAAGGAGCAAGCCGCGGAACAGGAGTTCCTCGGGGATCACCGTCAGAAGCGCGATCCAAACGAGGTCGAGGAGAAGTCGCCACAACGGGACGTCGCCGCGCGAATCATGGAGGAATCCCGAAGTCGCAGGAATGACACCGGCTATCGCCACAACGATGAACACAAGAGCGAACGCCGCGCCGCCCCATTTCAGACCGCTTCCGACTCGTGAACGTTCAAGACCGATATCGGCTTTCGTGAGCGCGCCGCGAAGCGCGACAGCAGTCAGCGCCAAGGCAAGGACAAGTTCAACGGCATCAGCCAACGGACCAAAGAGGCCGAGACCACGAGCGATATTGAAGACAACAAGTGCGACGACTGTCGTCCAAAAAATGCGAGTCGACGACATCACGATTCCGTCAGGACGATGGAGTTGCCGCAAGCAGTTGCGTTAAACGAGCCGAGTCGGCGGAACCCCATCCGTTGGGAGCAGCGACTGCAGCAACGCCGTACACAATCGACGCGTTGTAGTTGTGCCCGTGTCCGGGAGGCGTACTGAAGCCAGCCATGAGATCGAACACTTCTTGCACCAAGGTCACTCCCGGGAACCACAACGTGCCCGAGGGAACGTCGTACCCGCGCTGACCGCGCATCCAGGTTGGCTTTGACCACAGCGAGGAATAGCCAGCCCACGTCACCGGATCCGACGGTTGGGTCAGATACAACACATTGCGGCCGGGCAATCGACCTCCTGAGATTTCAGCGGCGGAATCCTGTGGTCGATTCCACGCGTGCACCGCGAGCCCCGATCCGACAACTGGCTTCCACGATGGCGATGATGACTCTCGACCGGCAACGACCTGCATCCAAATCGGATTCATGAATGTCGGCCCTGCATACAGCACACCATCGACATCGGCGAGAGCGTTACCAATCGAGTCGTTCAGAGTGGATCCGTTGAAGGCATGTTCGGACCCATAGGTGCCGAGTGAAATGCCATCAACAATCAATCGAGGTCGATGATCGACAGGCAGGGTCTTCCATTTTGCGACAACT
>JALQSZ010000101.1 GCA_023264135.1 Acidimicrobiales bacterium | reverse complement strand
ATTCAAACTTCCGTTCTACACATCGGTCGTGAACTGGTTGTTCGCTGCGGGCATCATCATCCTGATCGTGACGGTTGTTGCTCACTACCTCAACGGTGGCATTCGTTTTCAAACTCCGGGTCAGCGAGTCACGCCGCAGGTCAAGGCGCATATCTCGGTACTTCTTGGTTTATTGGCGTTGGTGAAGGCTGCTGATTATTGGTTGCAGCGTTATGCGCTGACCTATTCCACTCGTGGAACTGTCGACGGCGCGACTTACACCGATGTGAAAGCACAGTTGCCCGCGATTTATTTGTTGCTGTTCATCGCGTTGCTTTCGTTCGGTCTGTTCATCGTCAACATTTGGCGCAGAGGCTGGACGCTTCCCGTCGTTGCTGTTGGCCTTTGGGCGCTCGTGTCGGTGGTTGCGGGCGTTGGGTATCCGGCGTTCATCCAGCGCTTTGTTGTTGAGCCCGAAGAGTCGGCCCGCGAGACGCCGTATATCGAACACAACATCAGCGCGACACGCACCGCGATGGGTTTGAGCGAAGTCGACACGCAGCCGTTCATCTACAGCCAAGACAAAGCGAATGCGACCCAGAACGTCAACGACAACCCAGGGACTATTCGTAATATCCGACTTCTCGATCCGACGATCGTTGAGCCGACCTACCAGCGCCTTCAGAGCCAGTACGCGCAGCTGCGCTTCAACGAACTCGATGTTGATCGCTACCCGATCAAGACTCCGGCGGGCGATATCGCCAATACGCAGGTAGTCGTCGGCACTCGTGATCTCAACGTTGGTCAGATTCCGCAGAACTCTTGGGAAGGTCAGCATTTGGCCTACACCCACGGTTATGGCGTGGCACTCGCACCTGCGAATGCGACGACAACGCAGGGCCGTCCCGATTTCTTGATCAAGAACGTTCCGCAGATCACCGATACCGCTCGCATCAATGCCGATATTTCGACCCCGCAGTTGTATTACGGCGAAAACGTCTCGGGCTATGCGATCACTAACGCAACGCGTGAAGAAATCGATTACGTCGAGACTGATGGCCAGACGAAGTTCACGCAGTACTCCGGCTCGGGTGGCGTGAAACTCGACTCGTTCTTGAAGAAGGCGGCCTACGGCCTCAAGTTCTCGGACTGGAATCTCGTTGTCTCGAATTTCCTGAAGTCCGATTCGCGAATCGTCTATCAGCGCGACGTTCGTCAACGCATCGAAGCGGTCGCTCCGTTCATGCAGTTCGATAACGATCCGTATCCGGTCATCCAAGACGGCCGAGTCGTCTACATCTTCGACGGCTACACCACGACGGATCGCTACCCGAACGCGCAGCGTGCCGATTCAAGTGGACTTCCCGCCGGAAGTGACCTTGGTGGCAAGCGATTCAATTACATCCGCAATTCGGTCAAGGCAGTTGTCGACACCTACGATGGCACCGTCAAGCTGTACGTCGTCGATCCGTCTGATCCGATCGTGAACGCGTATCAGAAGGCCTTTCCTGCACTGTTTGCTGGTGTCGATGAAATGCCTGCTGAGCTGAAGGCGCATTGGCGTTATCCGGAAGATCTCTTCCGAGTGCAAACCAACATGTTTGGCCGCTATCACATCAGCGACCCGAAGTCGTTCTACGAAAAGTCCTCAAGTTGGTCGGTCGCGCAAGACCCAGGTTCAACGGTTGGCGGTTCAACTGCGATCGTGACCACGAATCAGACTGCGAACGGAACGACGATTCTGCGAACTCGAGAAGCGCGAATCAGCCCGGTGTACTCGTTGATGCGTCTTCCTGGTCAGAACACGGAATCGTTCGTGATGCTTCGTCCATTTGTTCCGTTCTCCGAAGACGATTCAAAGAAAACGCTGACCTCGTTCATGGTGGCAAATAGCGACCCGGCGCAATACGGCAAGCTCACGGTGTACGAAATGCCGTCTGGGTTCAACATCGATGGCCCCGGGATTGTGAACGCCAACATCCTTTCTGATCCCGAAGTCAGTAAGTACACGACACTGTTGAATCAACAGGGTTCGCGCACACAGTTCGGCAGTTTGATGCTGACCCCGGTGAACAACTCGATCATTTATGTGCGCCCGTTGTACGTGTCGTCTGACAACAACACGCAGATCCCCGAACTCAAGCAGGTCATTGCCGTGTTCGGTGGACAGGTGGTCATGAAGCCGACGCTTCGTGAAGCGCTGCAAACGCTCTTCCCGGGTGCCAACCCGCAAACCTTTGAGTCGGGAACCATTACGCAGGACGACACCGGAAGTAACGGTTCGGCCAACAACGGTTCGAATTCGGGTGGTTCCACCACGACGACAACCACGGTTCCCTCGACCGGTAATGCCACGAAGGATCAGCTCATTGATCAAGCGGCAAAGGCGTTGACCGACGCCGACGCAGCGTTGCGCAATGGTGATCTCGCTGGTTACCAGTCGAAGGTGCGAGAAGCGCAGAACCTGATCAACCAGGCACAAGCGCTGCCGAACGGAACCTCCATAAGCCCGAGTTCAAGCGGCTCATCGGGATCAACGAGCAGCACAACCACCACCACGGTTCGCTCGGGCACTCCCGCCTGAGCGAACGCTCGGAGCGTCGAACGTCGGCGTTAAAGCGTTGGCCAGTTTCCACTCTGCAGAGCGGTCACAAACAGCGTGACCGACGCTTGCAGGGCGATGTCATCGTCGGCGGTGCCAAGTGGAGTGCCCGGTTCAATGAGGCCCCGAACCGTTGCGCTGAAAACGCGGTGAGCAATCGCCACTTGTTGTTCGTTTAACCCGAATGAGCCGAGCACTAAGCGAATCGGTTGGGCGATCCGCAGCGCTTGCGTTCGAAACTCGGGGTCATCAACCCCGAGGTGACCCCGAAGCGCGGCCATGCGGCCAGGGTGAGCGCGAGCAAAATCGCGTTCGGCCTCGGCAATGGCAGTGAGCGCGTCGGCTCCGCTGCGACCGATGCTGGCTTCGCGGACGACATCACCGAGTTCGGTCACGGCGAGAAGCGCGATGTCGCGACGCAAGGCGTCGAGGTCATCGACATGTGAATACAGCGAACTGACGTGTCGATCGACGGCCTCGGCCACTTTCGACATTGTGAGTTCGCTCCACCCGTTTGTGTCGGCGAGGTCGGCCGCGACGGCAATGAGCGTGTCCCGATCGAGGAACTGATTCCCCGATCGGGTTCGAGTCGGTGCGCTCACAGGTTCCAGACTTTGACGGCGTTGTCGCACACGATCTTGCGCTTTTCGTCATACGGAATGCCCTGAAAGGCGCGCTCAATGAGATCTTGTGAATCGGGCCAACTGGTGACGGGGTGTGGGAAGTCGGTGGACCACATGATGTTGTCGACGCCGACCTCGTGGCGAAGCAGTTCGATCGACTTCGGTTCATCGATGAACGTGGTCCACATGTTCCGACGGAAATAGAAACTTGGAAGCTCACTCAAGTTGTCGTAGACGTAGCCCTGACGAACAACCATGTCGTCGATGAGATCGAGATAGTGGGCGATCCAACCGATACCGGGTTCAACAAATACGAGCTTGAGATCGGGAAACTTTTCAAGCGTGCCGGTGAGAATCCACATGCCGAGCGCTTCGGCGGTGGAAAGAGCGGTCATTGTGACCATGATTCCCTTTTGCGGAGTTGGGTCGCGACGAGTCAGTTCGTCGAGGTTGGTGTTGATGCCAATGTGGCAACACATCGGAAGGCCGGTCTCCTGAACAGCCGCCCACAGCGGTTCGTAGCGTTCGTCGAAATAGTCGGGCTGGCCGAGTTCGGTCGGGAACACCGGAATCTGGAGCGACTTCGCTCCCAACGCGGCAACTCGTTGAACTTCTGCAACCGCCGAGTCGATGTCGTGAATTGGAATTTGGTAACTCACGACGAGACGGCGGGGGTCGGTCGAAGCGAACTGTGTCAGCACATCGTTGAATGCTCGTGTGGCTTCTGCTGCACCTCGCTCCATGTCGCCGATGTAACGGAAAGCGCTGACCTCGGAATAGATGATTTCAACGTCGACGCCGTCGGCGTCCATGTCGGCGAGTCGATCGGAAGCGGTGTGATAGCCGGGCCGAGTGAATGCCGCATGCGGGTTGCGCGTCATTGCTTCGGTATTCACTCGAGCGGCATTCATATTCGCCGCAACTCGCGCCGCAAATGCTTGTTGGGCTTTGTCGTAGTCCGGGTGGAATTTCGGATCGAGGTTTGCCTTGACCTGATCTTGACTAATCGACACATGCGAATCGGCCGAGATAATGCGTTCGCCGGTGCGATTGAGAACGATGTTGGATTCAGTGATGGTCATGGTTGTTCCTTTCGGTCAACGGCCCAAAATGATGCCGCTACGGCCGGCGCTGACGAGCACATGCTCAGCTCCGGAGATCTGATTTGGCGACGTACCTCTGATCTGACGCACGCCTTCAACGATGTTGTTCATGCCGTGGATGTAGCCCTCGCCTAAAAGTCCGCCATTGGTATTCACGGGCAACAAACCACCGCGTCCGATATGGCCGTCTTTGATGAAGTCGCTTGCTTCGCCGCGCCCACAGAAGCCAAACGATTCGAGTTGCAAGAACACGATGGGACTGAAGTTCTCGTAAATCATCGCAACGTCGATGTCGGCAGCGGTAATTCCGGCCTGACGGTAGAGCTGCTCTCCAAGTGCACGACCTTCGGGATATTCCGCGAGGTCCTCGTGGTAGTACGAGAACATTTCGTGGCCACCTTCAAGGTGCATGGCCGACGACGCGAGAATCGGCACCGCATCGGCGCCATGTTCGGCTGCCCGTTCGGCCGAGGTGATCAAGAGCGCAACACCACCGTCGGACTCAAGACAGCAATCGAGCTTGCGCAGAATCGGTTCAACAATCCAGCGCGAATCTTGGTGGTCTTGCAGTGTGATTGGCCGTTCAAAGAACTGTGCATTGGGGTTTGTCGATGCCCAGTCGCGAGCGACGACGGTGTAGCGCCCGAAATCTTCGTTGGTGAGGCCGAATTCGTACATGTAGCGCTGGAAGGTCAGTGAATAGACCTTCGCAGGCGTGTTCAGGCTGAACGGACTCGCCCAATTCCACGCTGGATCGGGGTTCGCCTGAACGGGCTGGCCAAATCGATGTGCCGACCGTTCGTTGAAGGCTCGGTAGACGAGAACTGCATCGGCCTGGCCACTTTCCACCGCGGCAGCAGCTAACTGCACAGTGGCGCTGGCTCCGCCTCCGCCTCCGCGAGTGCGAGCGCAGAAGCGCAACGTCGGAACACCAATGGTTCGGATGAGGGCGAGTTCGTCATTGGTGTCCATTGAGAACGTGACCGTGCCATCGACCTCGGTAGGGGAGAAGCCTGCATCTCGAATCGCGTCTCGCGAGGCCTCGGCCGCGAGCTGCAAAGTGGATCGACCAGAGTTCTGTGAAAACTCGGTGTGACCAATGCCGGCGATGACTGCTCGAGTAGCGCTCATGGCTGCACCTCGGCCAGTCGGAACTGCGGAAGCACCGTGCCGTCGTAGTCAACGAAACAAACGTTGACGCGCTTGTCGTTCAACATTTGGTCATGTCTTGCTTCGACATCAATGAGATTCGAAACAATGCGGGTTCCCTCATCGAGTTGCACGAGGATGACGATTCGGGGATCAGCGTCGGGCTCAGTCGGATGCTGCGAGACAATCCACGTGAGGATCGTTCCGTTTCCGGCCGATTCCATTGCCTCGTTGTTTGTGGAACCACACTTCGCGCACATCGGAGTTGGCGGATGACGAAGCGTCCCGCACTCACCACAGCGCTGAATCAGACGTTTGTGTTCCTTGACGCCTTCCCAGAAGAAGGCATCGTCAAAATCGAAGATTGGTGGACGGACAGTGGTCATAAC
>JALQSZ010000100.1 GCA_023264135.1 Acidimicrobiales bacterium | reverse complement strand
CAGAACCAGAACTGGTTGACCAGTGAGCGGGAAGGTCATCACCCAAACAGGTGCCGTCGCCCCTGCGGTGCCCGTGTCGATTGCAACAGAGTGCAGCTCGGGATCTGACTGTGATCGCACATACAACATCGAAGGTGCACCGTGGGTGTCGATGGAAAATGTTGCGGCTGGTTTCGGCTGCAGAACAACCTGCGGAGTTGCGCCTGTTGGCTGCAGAACTGTGCATTCGCCCGAAATTGATGCCGTCGCTCCCTCGATGGAAACGATTGTTGCATTGGCGAGGTCAAGGCCTTGAGGCTTAGACGCGAAGCCGGTTCGAAGACCAAACCTCGCGGCGGCATCGAGTTGCATTGCCTCGGAAAGATGAACATTCGACGACCAAAGACCTTGGTCACGAAGGAATCGAAGACCCTTGATCGACACATCGGGGTTGTACGTGGGCTCGGGACGAACGTCATCAGCGACTTGTGCGACGTCCAGATACTCAACTGCAGAAGCAAACTTCCACTTGGCATCGTTTGTGAGCGCAATCCGATCGTTTCGGAATGCAATAAGTGCTCCGACATTTCCGACGATCGCAATCAGCACAAAACCCCATGCGACGTAGGCGAAACGCGGTCGCCAGGTCACCGCACGCGAACCGATAACGATCAACAAGGGAATGGCGAGTGCTCCGAGCACATAGACATAGCGAACGGCCTCGGATTGCTCGACGCCGAAATAGCTTCGACCAAGCCCACCCATCAAGAAAAACACTGCGATCGCGCTGACAAGTGTCAGGAGCGTTTGTCGATGCAGACCCGTCACCCAATCAGTCATCACAAGGACGACGAGTGCAACCACTCCTGCGACAAATCCGAGAACGCTGAACTGCACGATCTGGTCCAGACCGAAACTGATTCCGCGAGTCATATACGGGACGACTTGGGTGAGTGCTGAAGGATGTTCAGGCTGACGGGAAGCTCCGTAGAACACGAACCACGCCACGTAAATGACGACGGGCAGAGCGAACACACGAAGCGCCTGGCCCCAACGGCGATTCCATAGGACAAGGACAACCGACACGATGAGAACAGGAATCGCAGTTCCGGCTGTGAAGAGCCCTGCCAGAAAGAGCAGACATGCGGCGATATCGGTGCGAAGTTTGGGCTCTGGAGTCGTGACGAAATACAAACCCCAAAGCGTGAGCGCGAGCGCACCGATGTACGCCATCTGAAACGGCCACACGAGGTTTTCTGCGCCAGCCCCGAGTAGCCCGAACCACAAAATTGCGACCATTCGCGGAATCATCGGCACACCAAAGCGCACCAAGAAACATCGGATCACCCAAACGATGGCGACGTGGGCGATCACCACGACCGCGAGAAACGGCACGGCCGAGCCAACGCCAAAGAGCGACTGGAGCCCGGTCATGACGAGAATGACCACCGTCGAGAGATGCTCGTTATGCGGCGCAAAGAGATAGCGGAACCATTCACCGTTCTCCATGAGCTGACGACGGAAAATCAGCATGTTCCAGTCGTCGCCAAAGAACCACATATTGCGTACGACATACAGAACCACCGCACCGACAAAAACGGTGAGAAGGAGTTCCGGCCAAATTGTCGTGGTGGATCGGGTCCACGCAGACACACGGGTCCACTGCAAGTGGACCCGTGAAATCAGGTTGTCGAGAGACTCAGATAAGTCCTTCATCGACCGCCATCTCGATCCACGGGATCACCTCGTCGAGGATCTCGTCGAGAGGCGTTGTTGCTTCGAATCCGAGAAGGTCTTTCGCCTTTTGCACACCCGGCACACGACGTTGCACGTCGTACTCGTAGGCCTCGTCGCTCACGTAGTTAAACGGAACATCGGGACCCTTGAGCTTCTTCCAGATGAGCTCGGCCAACTGCAACACCGTGGTCGATTCGGCAGTTGAGAGGTTGAAGTCTTCGTTCAGCGCGGCAGGATTTTCCATTGCATCGACAATGCCGCGAGCGAGATCGCCACCGTAGGTGTAGTGACGAATCTGGCTTCCGTCTCCGAGAATGTGAAGCGGATCCTGACCCTTCAAGATCTTTTGAACAAGGTCGGGAACCACATGCGACATCGCGAGGGTGACGTTGCCCGACTTCACTTCAACTTCGCTCTTCGCGCGCATCTCGCCGATACCAACACAGTTGAACGGACGCACGATGGTGTACGGAAGTCGGTACTGGTCCCATGCAGCCTTGGCGAAGTACTCGACGGCAAGTTTCTGGAAGCCGTAGGAAGACAACGGCGGCGGAACCTGACGTTCATCACCCTCGACACTCGGCCAGTGTTCTGTCGACTCGAACACCATCGACGAACTCATGTAGGTGACCTTTTGCAGCTTGCCCTGGCGATTCGCCCGAATGGCCGCATCGCAAGACGAGGCCATGATGCGTTCGTTCTGCGCAAGAAGGTCATAGGCAAAAGCGTGGAAGTAACTGATTCCGCCGATGAGCGCAGCACCCGCAATGAAGTGATCGCAGTCCATAAGGATCTTGGTCATGAGGTCGACATCGATTGCGTCGCCGACAACAAGTTCGTAGTTGGGGTTCGCGTCGTAGCTCTTCGAGACGGGACCGTATTTCGAAAGATTGTCGATTCCGATCACGTCGTAGCCGCGGCCGAGGAGATCCTCGACGATGTAGCCGCCGATGAAACCAGCTGAACCAGAAACACAGACCTTCACGAGGACACCTCAGGGGTTGTTGGGGGAACTGCAGAGTTGGGAGTTGTCGGCAACGAAAGTCGCGGACCAAACGAGAAGAAGTACCAGTGCAAATAACGCGGAAGCCACGCCATCAGCTTGAAGTTTGACGCACCGAATGCTCGGTCGAGCCAAATCGTAGGGATCTCCGCGACCGGTTGACGGTATCGACGGGCTTTTGCCACAAGTTCGATGCCGATCTCAAAACCTTTGTCGCTCTCGACTCCGACGGCGTCGATGAAGCGCTTCGAATAGGCCTTATAGGAATTCGTCGCGTCTCGAGTGCCGACTCGGGCAAAGAAATACAGGGTGAGTCCCGCCATCCGAGACATGAAGCCCTTCGCCCAGGGCCCGCCGACTTGTTGACCCGAACGTGCGTAACGGCTCGCAGCCGCAACGACGACACCCCGCTCGACGAGGCGAGTGAGCAGATCGATCTGAAAGGGGTCGTCGCAACCATCGGCCATGGTGACGACAACAACCGGCGCCGACGCGTTGTGCATGCCGTATTTGATGGCATTCGCAGGTCCGCGGCCGTAGGTGTTGATTGCGAGGCGGGCGCGGGGATCACGGGTAGCGAATTCACGCACGAATGGTGCAGTCGAATCGTTTTCGTCGTCGACTACGACAACGATTTCTGCGTCGATTTTGATCGCTTCGCCCATGCGCTCGAGTACCGGAACGATGCCTTCGCCTTCTTGATAGGCCGGCACGACCACCGAAACTCTGGGGGTCAAAGGAGAACTCCTGCGTCGCGACAATTCCACACATCGACAATCGGAAGTTCGGTGACAAGAGTGCGGTACTGAGGGTGGGGCGCACCGATGATCAGAATGTCGGAACGCGAGAGAACTTCGTCGAGTGAGGAAAGCGACGAATCGGTGGTGACGTAGGGATCGGTGCAAAGCACCTCGCGACTGCGGAACTTCAAAATGCGCTTGAGCTTGTACGAAAGACTTGAGCGGACATCGTCGCTTTCCGCCTTGAACGCCATACCCAAAACGCCGATGGTCTTGTCGCGCAGCCCGAAACGTTCGTCCATGCGTTCGACGAGATACATGGGAAGGCCTTCGTTGACCATCATGGCGGCGTGGCCCAAGAAGAACGTGTTGTTATTGAACGCGGCGAGCTGCATCGTGTCTTTGAATAGACACGGACCGGCAGCAAATCCTGCGCCCGGGAGGTCTTTGGCTCGTGGGTAATCGAACGTAATGGCATGGCGTACGGCTTCGTAATCGATGCCATGTGAATTCGCGATCATGTAGAACTGATTCGCGGCGGCGAACTTGATGTAGCGCCACGTATTCGTGAAGAGCTTCGCGAGTTCGGCTTCTTCAGGCGAGGTCTCAACGATTTGATCGGTGAGATTGCCAAAGACCTCGGATGCGCGTCGCACCGCGTCGGGCGTGCGACCAGAAACGATCTGCGGAAGCGAATACAACTCGGTGAACGCTTTGCCTTCGGCAATTCGCTCAGGACAAAACGCGACAGCGATATCGAGACCAAGGGCCGCGATCCGCTCTTCGACGAGACGAGTAACGCCCGGGAACACGGTGGAACGAAGGACAAGGAGTTGGCCGTTGCGCAGGTTTGGACCGAGTGCAGTGATTGCGTCGGGAACGGCCTGGGTATCGGGATTGAGGTGCTCATCGACAGGAGTGCCCACGACGACGATCACGACATCGGCGGCAGTCACGACTGCCGGGTCGGTGGAGGCGCGGAAGGTTCCGGCAGCGAGGATCTCCGACAGGATTTCGGGAGCCTCGGGTTCATCGAACGGCATTTGTCCGGAGTTCACCGATGCCACGGCGGCCGGGTTGATATCGAACGACGCTGTTTGAATTCCCTTGCGGGCGAACGCCATGGCCAGCGGAAGTCCGACGTGGCCGCATCCGCCAACCACGCAATAGGACACCGACTCCCCCGTCATCGGTTCGCTCCCGAGGGAGAGCCAAGGAACGCTTTCAGAATGCCAAACGCATTCTCAATCGGAAGAAGGGGGGTGGAGATCACAGTGTGGGCGCCTTGAAGTGTGGTCTGGAGAAGCAGATCCTACCCGCGACCCACCCTTCGCTTGGGCCACAGTCACCCGGTAGTCTCGACCCATGGAGACATCGTCACCGACCGCAACTGGCACCCCCACAGAGGCCCCGGTGGCCCTGAGTCCTGCCGATGAGATCGCCCAACTTCGGAGTGAAGTGCAGCGGCTCCGAGCGTTGGTCGGACCATCGGAGGAGTCCTATCGCAAGCTTCGCCTCGATGTCCTCGGGGCTCGCGACGCAGCGATCGCCGCAGAAGCCGAGTTGGGGTACGCCCGAGGCCAGGTCGTCTCGCTTGAATCACAGCTCTTCCAAATCCGCCGCGATTACTACCGAATCCAGCGAATCGCCGCCAAGCTCGTCCACCCCCGACTCCGTGGCCCGCTCCGCCGAATGCTCAGCCTGCTTCGCCGCGTTGTTTCCGGCTTGGGTCGATGAGCCCGAGATTTTCGGTCGTTACTCCTGTTTACGATCCTCCGGCCGAGGTCCTCAGAGAAACCATCGAATGCATCCTGAACCAGTCGTTCACCGACTGGGAACTCCTTCTCGTCGACGACGCGTCTCCAAGCCCCCATATCCGCGACGTGCTCAATGAGTACGCAACTGACCCACGCATCAAGGTCAGTTACCGAGCGTCGAACGGCGGAATCATCGCCTCGTCGAACGACGCGCTTAGTGCCGCCACCGGCGAGTTCGTAGTCCTCCTCGACCATGACGACATCATCGATCTCGATTCGCTCGAACTGATCAACAACGTCCTCGTAGCCGACGACACCATCGACTACCTCTACACCGACGAAGACCTCATTGCCTTCGATGGCTCGCGAACGCAAGCCTTTTACAAGCCCAACTGGTCGCCCGAACGTTTCCGAGCACAGAACTACTGCTGTCACCTCTCGGTTATGCGGCGTGAGCTCGCCGTTGAAGTGGGCGGATTCCGACCTGGCTTCGAAGGTTCGCAGGACTACGACCTCATCTTCCGCGTAACGGAAAAGGCACGAAAGATCCACCACCTTCCGCGAGTTCTCTACCACTGGCGACAGCTAGAAACGTCAACCGCTGGCGATCCCACTTCGAAGATGTACGCCTACGAATCGGGCCGCCGCGC